>JANMZB010000942.1:0-2189 GCA_031382725.1 Sphingobacteriaceae bacterium
ATTATATTGATAGCGGTACGTCCATCAATGGCGCTGCAAATGAAAGGACGATGATCTGCCAGTAATGATGGCGATGATCAGAACGCAAGGGCGATCGATCGTTGCAAATGCTTATATAATAGCAGTATTAAATTAACTATATCTCCGGTATGGTGGCTCCGGATGACTTTATCATCATCCTCAATGGCGTCTTCATTGAGGATGCCGAGGAGGAGGAGCTGCTACCGCAATATCGTGGGTTCCAGGCGAGGCTGAGGAGTTGATGCCAAAGCTGTGGTAAAGAGAGCTGGTACCGTAGTACCGTCGGCTCCGACCTAGGAGGAGGAGTCTCTGCCGTAGTAGCAATACATGCAGGAAATAATTGAGTCAGGTATTATTATACTGATTGACGTCGGGCCGTTTTAAGAGGCCGTATGGGTTGATTGACAACCTCATCATGAGAATCTCCACAATAGTGGGGCCACGACTATGTACAGATCCAATACTCCGTGAGCCGCGAAGACTTTGCTTTGTGTATGGACCGTTGTCCGCAATACTCATGACTTATGAATGATCACAAGCATAATGGTCTGAACGACCATGCTTGCAGTATGGACGTTGGCATGATGTACTTAGATAAGCGTAACGACTAGTAAAGCCGTGCTTTGAGTATAGACGCACGCTTGTCCGCAATACTAAACAAATAACAGATCATCAATCATATAAAGCGAAAAAGTACGAATAACATTGGCTTATGGAGAAGAGGATGACTCAGTACTGTGGTAGGACGGCTTATGCATCTAATGGTCCTCATAAGGGACATGATGGAGTCCATCCCAGCCGAAACAGCAGACAGCTGTGGCAGCACAATTCAGAGAGCAGATGAATCTGTGATCTCTTGGAGTATATACTATTTATAAATGCTTATTGACAGAACACTCAATTGGTGTTGTCGGTAAATATGAACTAGACTCTGCAACATGACTGCAAATCCGAGGTGGAAGCGTCAGAATGTAAGGCAAAGGAGTAGCAGATTCCAGCTACAATATGGTAAAACGACAACCCATACGATACCAATTGATTAAAGGTCTTTTGACTTCAGAATGGTTTTGACACAAAGGCGTTAATCGTCGATGGGGACACCGAAGAAGCCTACGCAAAGGGTAAGCCTTATGTGAGATGGTGGTGTCAATAAATAGTGTCAGGTTAGTATTTCTACTAGCGGGATTGAACGTCAGTAATACTTCGGTGTGATGTTCAGGGGACCTAACCAAGTGGTCCGGCAAATGAAAAGGGTGATTCACAGCAGAACGGATGTGAACCCATGCAGTAGGTATCATCAGGATCTAAAAGATTGATGGAAAAGAAAACCTTGCAGAATATAACCAGGACTGTATTTACATGATTTATTATGTAAGGTACCGTGGTAGCCATACTAATGATTTCTAATGTCCAAAAGGGACAGAAGTTCATCAACAATAGATGGCAGACATAATGATGATTTCCAATGTCCAAAATGGATGGAAATTCATAAACGAAGAAAAAGCATCCAAAATGGATGACGTGTCCAAAAGGGACAGCAATGGGACTTCCAGATTGGATGATGGGTCCAAAAGGGACACCAACTTTCTGAAATAGTCAACCTACTTTAAAATATCCCAGGTGGGACAGCCTCTGACCGTGACTCATATTGGCAAGTATCATCGTGACTTTGAACTCACGATTCACCTTGAGGGGACTGATTAAGTACGGCCGTAGGCACCTGTATCTGGCGATAGCTAGCGATACAGGGTCGCCAGTTACAGCTTTAGTCCACAGGACAATGTACTATATTCCTACTCACAATCTTAGATACACCCATTTCAGTCTAGAGTAATCACTACCATATAATATATAGGTTATGCTGTTCTACGTACAATTCTTACTACGCTAGGATTAAATCAGTTTATCAGACCCAAAACGGTGGAATCCCGGCATGGAATCTCACCTGAGAGACCATGGGATTCCCACCGGTTCTACATGTACCAGGTGGTATAGAAGTAGCCTATATATGGTGATATGGCTGTTGAATACTAGGCAGTACATCCTACAAAGGATTTGCCTACTGAAGATGAAATGTACCGTATCCATTCCAGTACCAAGGAATTTCTTCCTGACACATCAGAAGTACTGGAATGTACTTGTATTATCTTCTTGTTCCCACTGAGAAA
>JANMZB010000316.1:0-4794 GCA_031382725.1 Sphingobacteriaceae bacterium
GGGGGGTGGTTAAGCTTTAAAATTAAAAAACAGTAAACAACATAAAAAATCAAATATGAAAACAACAGCAACAATTACCACTATGGTATTAATTTTATTCAGTTCCATCGCTTTTGGGCAGTCGTCGAAATACAAAGAGGCGATGATTAAGGGATTGAGTTCCTTATCGGGTGCAAAATCTTCTGAGGACTATTCGACTACCGCAAACACTTTCGAGCGTATTGCGCAGGTGGAGCGGAAAGACTGGCTCCCAGTGTATTATTCGGCTTACTCGAATCTTACGGCAGGTTTGCTATTAAAAGATAATATTGCAAAGGATATGTATTGGGATAAGGCTTTGCAGCAGGTGCAACGCGCTGATTCGCTTTCGGCGAATAATAGCGAAATATATACGCTAAAAGGATATATTCAATTTATGAAAATGACGGTGGATCCGCAAAGCAGGATGTCGTTTTTTGCGGCGTCTTCAGAATCGTTAGCGAAAGCGAAGAGGCTTAATCCGGAGAACCCGAGACCGTATTTGGTGCAGGGGCAGGATACGTTTTATACGCCTTCGGCTTTTGGTGGGGGTAAAGGGCCGGCGAAGCCTTTTTTGGAGATTGCGGTGGAGAAGTTTGGTAAGTTTAAAAAGGAAACGGAGTTGAGTCCGGATTGGGGTGCGAAACAAGCGGAGAAGTTGTTGGGGGAGTGTGATTAGGTTAGAAAAAAGTCCTGTGTGTCATCCTGAACTTGTTTCAGGATCTGGTTGGGGTGGGCTAATTTTAAGATGATCTTTGAAGGAGGA
Source organism: Sphingobacteriaceae bacterium (assembly GCA_031382725.1). Classification (GTDB taxonomy): domain Bacteria; phylum Bacteroidota; class Bacteroidia; order Sphingobacteriales; family Sphingobacteriaceae; genus Paradesertivirga. Next base: position 785 of record JANMZB010000316.1, read on the forward strand.
TTCCGAAACAAGTTCGGAATAGAGGTGGGATAGTTTTTTCCGCTCATGGCCGCAGGGGGCCTAGTCCTTTGTCTTGACACAAAGGACCAAAAGTCAAGTGCCTTCCGAAGATGCCTTGTCGCACTGGCTGGCGCGCAATGCGTCATCAGCGCGCGGGCTGCGTCTTCCTTTCCCTGCGCTTTGGCTAGAGCGCAAGGAAGCCGATGCCCTTTCCTTCCCGCGGGGCCAGCTGATAACGCATTTGGGCCGGCATTGCCGGAAGGCACGGGTCTTCGTAGGGGAGGTTTGGGATTGGGGGTTGGTTGCTGGGTGGGTAAGGACATAGTTTGTGTCTTCGTGCCTTTGTGGCAACATTTTTTAGCCAACGGCCCATCAAACGTAAGACTAAATACATGAAACAGAGAGGACTCTTTATTAAACAAAACTTACTTACAACAAATTTGTGGGCTGCGGTGGCGGGCTTGGGGATAGCTGCAGTAATTGTGGCGTTTATTTCGGTTGCCACGGGGAAGTTGGCAAGTTATAACACGGTGATTGGTCAGGTGGTGTTTAGTGTTTGCATTACTATGGCCATATCGAATTCGGTGTTCTTCGCTCAGCGGATTTTTACCATAAATAAGGGCAGCGCCTGGGTTTTTATAGCAGTGTATTTTGGTTCCAGCTTGTTGGGGGTGGTTATTGGAGTTGAACTTGCCTACTTTATCTTGTCGCTTCTTCTCGATTTTCCTTTTGCTTTCTTGCACTTCAAAGAGATGGGTTTTAGCGCCCTGGTGGCGCTGGTTGTTTGTACCCTGAGTTATACTTACTTCGCCCAAAAGGAGCGATTAACCGCCAAAATCCAGGAAAAAGAACTCGATATGCTTCGGCTTCGCGAGATGAAGACTCAGGCGGAGCTGGCAACGCTGCATTCTAAGATTAATCCACACTTTCTGTACAACTCCTTAAATTCAATAGCCAGTTTAATTCATGAGGATCCTGATAAAGCGGAATCGATGACGATAAAACTTTCTACGCTGTTTCGGAACAGCATCAATCAGGGTCAGGAGAGTATGATCAAGATTAAGGACGAGGTGGAGATTGTAAAAACGTATCTTGAAATTGAAAAGGTGAGGTTTGGGGATAGGATCGATTTTCACTTTGATGTGGATGAGGATACGATGGAGTATTTGATGCCGCGATTTTTATTACAGCCCTTGGTTGAGAATGCATTAAAGCATGGTCTTGCCCAGGTAGCCGGAGAGGGAATGATGAAGATTTCGATTGCAAAGCTTGAGAATCGCCTGAGAGTTGCAGTATCCGACAATGGGAAGGAATTTCCTAAAGAACTTGAAGTAGGTTACGGATTACAAAGTACCTACGATAAATTGAATTTGCTTTATGGCAAAGACTATGATTTGCATATCCTGAATGAACCCGAAAAACAGATTGAAATAATCCTTCCTTTAAAAGATGGCGCAAGTGTATAGAACCATATTGATAGATGATGAGGAGCTGGCAAGGCTTCGGTTGAAACGCTTGCTGCTTCCTTTTGCGGATGTTATTGAAGTGATAGGCGAGGAGACTAATGGGGCAGAAGGTTTGAAACTTATTGAAGCGCTAATGCCTGATTTGATTTTCCTTGATATCGAAATGCCGGTGTTGAATGGTTTTGAGATGCTATCAAAGCTTTCAAAGCAACCAAAAGTGGTTTTTACAACGGCTTACGACCAGTATGCGATAAAGGCTTTCGAGGAGGAATCGGTGGATTACCTATTGAAGCCCATAGAGGCAGAACGGTTGGAAAAGACCATTCAGAAATTGGAACGTTTGCATGCCAGTCCGCCGGGAGCTTTACCGCTCGAAGCCTTGATGCGGCAGCTTCATATCAAAAAGGAACTAAAAACGCTCACCATCAAAATCGGCGACCGGATATTGCTTATCCGTTTGGAGGATATCGCTTATATAGAAGCCGAGGATAAATATGTTTTCCTTCATACTGTTAGTGGAGATAAGCACCTTACTGATTTTACCTTATCAGGATTGGAAACTAAGTTGCCTGAAAATTTCATGAGGATACATCGGGGTGCCATAATCAATACAGAGCATATTCAGGAGATTCGCAGGGGGTTTAATGGGGCGTTTGTGTTTGTGATGAATACGGTGGAGAAGGCGAGGGTATCGTCGAGTAGGAATTATGCGGAAGGAATTAGGGAGAGGTTTGATATGTAATCCGGAAATTGGGCTGCTGCTAAACGTAGTTTCTCCGACTGGATCGGCAAACTTAAAGCGCCATCCTCCCCTCCTTTTTTCAAGGAGGGGATCAAGGGGAGGTTACTTAAACTTCCATTTTGAGCCGAGCTGGTGAATGGTTGCCCCTCGTCCAATTATTCTTCAATTTATACATCGCTCTAACCCCTCAGTCCTGCGGACAGCTCCCCTTGATAGAAGGGGAGCAAGAGACGTTTTTCTCAATTTCAATTAATGTTCACCAGCATGATTTCTTCTAAAGGCAGAGTCCCTATCCCCGCTATGGCTTTGGGGCAGGAGAGACTGCGAGCAAGAGGGACATCGCAACAAAGGCAGAAAGACACAAAGAATAAATCTGAAATATTTAACTCTTGATTCTTTAATCCCTTCTGTTTTTCGGATTGCAAATTCCGAAGAGCAAAAGTGTGTTTCAATTCTTATATATCTTCCTATAAACAGACCGATTATGAACCATCCCCGTTCGTAATCGAACACTAATGATTTTATTATAAATGTCAAGGTAAAGAAAATCAGATCCTTATAATCTGGCATTAAATTTATTATCAGTTAACTGTAACGAAACAGGGGGTTCTGTAGTCTGTATAGCGCATGCTTATCAATTTTTGATTTTAGTCTAGTCATGTTATGGAAAAAGAAGCCGAAAGGCATCTTTATGCGGAAGAAAGGGCGTGGAGACTGAAATGTTAATAATTGTTAATTAATGCAAAAGTAACATCTACTATTTGATTACTAAAAATTTAGTTTATACTTTCACCTCACCTAAATCATAAACATGAAACCATCATGAGCATACAGTTCACAAACGAAAAATGAACTTAGCGTAGCGTTCTCTTGAACACCTATTTACAATAAAAACCAGTGAAAAATATGCTCATGATAGCTTCATAGCAATTAAAAACATAATATACTTATGAAAATCCTTTTTTGGGCATCTGCTTTCTTATGCCTTTCGTCCTTCTCACTAAAGGCTCAAAACAGTTATTCGGTTAAAGGCTCGGTTGTAGATACAGCAGCGCTAGCCTCGATGCTGAACACTTCTGCGAGTATCCTGAATTCAAAAGACTCTACTTTAGTGAAGTTTACCCGGGCTAATGCCGACGGGGCCTTTTCTTTTGAAAATCTGCGCGCAGGTAAGTATATCCTCCTGCTCACATATCCTAAATACGCCGATTTCGTGGAGCATTTTAAGTTGGATTCTTCTAAAACATCTGTGGATTTCGGAAAGATCAATATGTTTCTGAAATCGAAATTACTTGCCGATGTAATTATTAAAGGGAAAGTAGCAGCTATTAGAATTAAAGGCGATACTACCGAGTATAATGCGAGTAGCTATAATATCACACCGAACTCTAAGGTAGAGGATTTATTGAAGCAGTTGCCGGGAATACAGGTTGATAAAGACGGGAAAATTACGGCTCAGGGCGAAACGGTAAAGAAAGTACTTGTTGACGGAGAAGAGTTTTTCGGCGATGACCCGACTTTGGTTACCAAAAACCTGCGAGGCGATATGGTAGACAAGGTTCAGCTTTATGATAAGAAAAGTGATCAGGCCGCATTTACCGGGATAGATGACGGTGAAAAAACGAAGACAATAAACATTAAGCTTAAAGAGGACAAAAAAAACGGTTATTTCGGAAAGGCTGATATCGGGGGCGGGAACGATGAGTTTTACCAGAATCAGGGTATGTTCAACGCTTTTAAAGGCAAGGAGAAAATAGCTGCCTATGGTACACTATCAAATACAAGAACTATAAGTCTAGGCT
>JANMZB010000038.1:0-1972 GCA_031382725.1 Sphingobacteriaceae bacterium
GTCGGAAACCACGTAGCAGATGTAGTTGCCTATTGTCCCAATGGTCTAGGTGCATCAGAGGGGATCTCCTTGGTAGCGTCTGAATAGAACTATGTCCAGTCGTGGGTGTCGAAAATTTACATCAAGCGACAAACCACACTTACACTTTGGGCACTTCAAAGCAGGTTGTACCAACGAAACATCTCTGGAAGTGGACAGGCTATTGACAGAAATTCAACTTTACACAGGTTACCACCTACCAAGATGGAAAATTGGAATTAGATTTCAATTTTCTCAACAAAATTATTGGAAAACGGTTAATGAAAAATTGGGAACAGGCTAGATCTATTGCCATCGAGCAATATGGAAGTCGTAAGCACAAGAGAGCCTTGTTATATGACATGAATAAACAAATTACTTAAAAGCAGAATATTGTATTATTAGTTCTTGATGCCAATTCTTGCTACAACAGAATAGCCCAACCTATTGCAATACTTGCGTTAAAACGTCAAGGTTCACCTCAATCCGTCATTGATCCGATGTTCAACACTATCGATCAGATGACACATTACGTTAGACCATCATTTGGAGATTCAGAAATATCTTACAACAAGTCCAATTCAAGATTCCATAGTATTTACAGGGTAATGGTGCAGGACCTGCAATTTGGGCCATGGTAAGCACTCCTATTCTTGACATCCTCTGAGAAAGATTTTATGGTGTCACTCTTGAGAACCCGGTATTGGAAGACAATATTATTATACCTGCTTTTGCATTTGTGGATGATATAGATTTGATACAACAAATAAAAGATATAACATTGTTCACATGCGAAATTCAAGGTGCACATGATGTGTGGGAAATGGGTCTGCGGACAACTGGAGGAGCGCTTGTTGCTGAGAAATGCACATGGTATAGCTTCATACATAATTAGGAAAACGATTAGTGGCATCTTACACGTTCAACTGAATATCCTGGCGAGATAACAATCATGACTGACTCAGGTACACGGCAGATTATTAAGCGAGAAGAATCCTATACAGCCATCAATAGTCTAGGGATTATGTTTTCTCCAGGAGGAGAGACCATAGATAAATCCGCATATTTGACATAAAAGGGAAGGGTCTGGGCGGAGAATATTAAAAGTAACAAGCTAACAAGAGAATTTGAGTACCTGTTATTTGCCAAAACTTTAACAAAAAGGAAATGCACAAAGTTTTGCGGCAATTTTTCCAGTTCGGCCTACCTCATGTTGGCATATGCCGCCATATGGCTCGAGATGTTATTTTTGCATCCGAGAAACATCAAGGCATGGGAATTATTCATCCAATGGTTACTCAAGGATTGCTAAAACTAGTTATGTTATATGATCAATCAAACACAATGACATCAAAATTAATCATCATATCCATGAGCTCTACATCGGTGGAATGTGGTTTGGGCGGAAATTTCTTACTTCAAAGTTATGCAAGGTTTTACAAAATTTTGGAAGGAAGATGTATTACGACTCGTTGGGATTTCTTGGATGATCACCAAATCAGACTTCTCCGCCAAAGTTAACCTCAAATATTATTCGAAGGAGATGACTACTTAATTGATCTTGCCGTGAAGTCCCAAGTAGCGGAGCTAGATGTGTTCAACTGTTGCCGGTTGTTGCAAGTGGAAATGATCTCAGATATTATCACAGCGGATGGTACCAAGATTGAAAAGTCTATCTGGGAAGGTCAGCGATCCATTCTAGTTCATAAAAAATGTAATTGGTCAACGCAGCCCAGCCCGAGCAACCGCGGTTGGCGATCATGAAGGAGATCATCAGGGGAAATATTTTGTACCAATGAGGATGGAATATTTGAAGATCGATTACTCCCCATACCTTTTGTCAGGGAATGGACGTGGGGCTACTCAGCCTCCGAGCATTTGTTTGTTTAAAATCCTGCATAATAATGTCAAAATATGGACAATCTCAAGAGATACTGTCAGAAATTCAATAAGG
>JANMZB010000047.1:0-3737 GCA_031382725.1 Sphingobacteriaceae bacterium
GGTCAAACTTTATACAAGCACTTACCGAACTAAAAGAACCAGGAGACCGGCTTAACAGGGAACCGGATCACTGAAGACACTACGAACAGCAACGTAACGGGTAAAGTAAATACCGTACGGCTGTTATCGATTCGGGGAAAAAGTACAAGTAATAGTCGATCGCCGTTTACATCTACAGCATTACAGTACTTCATCGTAAAGAAGCAACGAAGAATACCGGCCATCGGTTGATTGTTCATTACGGAAACCGATAAAATACACGTCAATCGTGACTGTTGTAACAAGAAAAACCCTTCGAGAACGCTAACAGCAAGAATCAAAGCTGTTTTAAAGACGTTTCCGACAAAAATAACGATCACGTAGCAGCGGGTGTACAAGTACTACTTGAAAAGAGTTTTTATGTCAACCGAAGTACCAAAAGTAGTATATTTCCAACATAAACCATATTTTGAGCACGAAGTAACAATCGGTGTAAGACGACTACTACAGGGCTACGAGTCTTTAAAAGAATTGAAATTTTTTATATTCGATAAAGACAAAGCGGATAAAATTCTGGCAGTAAAAAGGCTACCAAAGTCTACGATAGAGGAAGAAGAAATTCCTTTCTGCCGAGAATCTACAAAACCCTGTCGTAGAAATCTACTTGCACCAGCTACTAACCGCATGCTAAATAACTGTTGGTGTCTCTCCCGAACGTGTAAACACTACTATCACCTACAGGGTAAGGTACAATTCCTAGAAGACCTTACGTACCTACCACTAAACTACGTACATCAACCACAGCCAGACCCGTTTCCGTATATCCATCGACTACGAAATACTAACCTACCAGTAAGACGTCAAATCATACACGATTACGAATACGATAGCTGTTCCACTCATTCAGTAGACGAAGAAGGTAGAGAAATCCACGAAGGCTGGCACGATCAGGAGTACAGGGATCTCAATAAATATTGCGATACAGACGGGATTCTACTCAAGCCTCTACACCCCGACGACTCCCTCGACAAATTTTTCGAAAATTTATCCTATTTATCTCTACGAGACGAAAAATCAGGACAAAAAGTGCGAAAAATAATTTTTAACCTACTACTAGCCTGCGGTGAATCGACTGAATATATTCGCCAGGCACATCTCAGAAAAGAGTACCAAATCACCGTGCAAGATCTGACATTGAGGACACACGAATACTGGCCGGTACGTACAAGCCTTACTAACGTGCCCAAAACAATTATTTCAGATCGCTACCCGTATTACTATCGTAGAAACTATCACTACGTACTACCAGAAGACGAAATTAACATCACCCCCACGTTAACTGTCGTAGATCATAGTACACCAGGAGAACCAAGGAGTTATCGAGTGGTAGTACTAGGATTATTACCAGGCATTCAGAATCAATTAATTTCCGGTTAGTTACTGTACAATAAAGTACCGAGTATTGATTATACTCAGTCAATTAATCTAAAACTAAAGTTAAACACTACGTAAAAACCCTCGAACCGGACTTTTAATAAAGAACAAAGACCCGATAATATGTCAGAAGACAACAGTGGTTTCCTTCAGGTCAAATCTGTTTGGTTCTCAGGAAAACATGTTGACTATGAAAGATGGGCATTTAAATTCTTAATGGTGGCACAAGTTAAAGGTTTTAAAACAATCTTATTGGGAACTGAAACAGCACCCAAATCAACTGAGGTTTTAGGAGATTCTAAGGACCCTGTTGACAAAGAGAAGCACAGATTGCGTAAAGCAAATGATAATGCAAATACATATTTATCTCTGGCTTTTAAACACAATGATGATGTAAGTTTTGGAGCTCTTTACAACTCAGATGGAGATGCATACAAAGCATGGGAAAACCTAAAAACCATCTACAAACCTATAAGTGCAGCACAAAAACATGCCCTTGAGCAAGCTTTCAATCACTGCACCCTGACAAATAGTAATACAAATCCTGATGAATGGTTTTCAGAATTACAACATATCAGGACCCAATTACTATTGGATCATAAATATACAATCACAGATGAACAAATGATATCCCAAATCCTATATAACATTGCACCTCCTATGTATCAGATGACAATAGCCATCATAAAACGTGATCTTCAAAGAAAGATAACTATCACCCTTCCTGAATTACAAGCTGACTTAAGACACTTATACAGTCAAAATGAATTGTTAAAAGGAAATGGACCAAATAATCGCGGTAATAACGGACAAGGTAAAGGACGTGGTGATCATGCTACTATGCTAGCAACATACCCAACCCAAGTAAAATCAAATTGTAACCTCTGTGGTAAACGAGGTCATAAATCAGTCGACTGTTGGGATCACCCAAGAAATATAAATAAGCGTCCTGGTTTCTATAAAGGACCTAAAAATACAAATGATGGAAAAGACAAAGCCATACCCATGGTGGATAAACCAAAACAAGTGTGTAACTTTTGTCATAAAACCAATCACATCGAAGCAAATTGCTTTAAAAAGAAAGCAATGGAAAAACGCAAAACAGAAGATACCCAATCCAACAATACAGATTCAGACAAAGCTGCCATGATATTAATTGCATCTTGTAACTACTGCAAAGCATTTTTAACCTCATCACTGGATAAAATGACTGAAAATACTTTTGTTGGAGATTCTGGTGCAACCTGTCATATGCGCTATTCCACAATTGGTATGTTTGATCTAGTTCCTTGTAAAACTGAAGTCACAGTTGGAAACAATGAAAAGATTTTCAGTGTCTCAAAAGGAAAATATAGAGGCACAGTGATTCAAAAGAACGGCAGGAGTTTTGAAATCATTCTCCTAGATGTCCTCTATGTACCCAAACTTTGGTTAAACCTGTTCTCATTAACCAAGGCAATAACCAATCCTTATGTTGAGCTCAGTAGCCATGATGGATTAATCCAATTGACATTAAGTGACCAAGAAATGACTTTTGATAAAGTCTTCCCAAATGGATCAGGTCGCCTGTTGGGTGTCGATATTTTACCTATAATGGCGGAAACCACATGTACCGCCATAGCAAGCATCTCTTATGATCAGTTCCATGAACAATTAGGTCATCCACACGAGCTAGTGGTTAAAGCCACAGCTAAATCATTCGGTATTACACTCAAAGGGACCCCAACACCGTGCATAAGCTGTGCAATAGGTAAATCTAAACGTAAAAAGATTAATAAGGTTAGTAACACCCAAGCAAAAACAAAGGGTGAAAGACTGGCCATTGATCTTTCCTGGGTCAACCAAAATAGTTTTGGTGGTTCTCAATATTGGTTGTTGATTCAAGACGAATACACTCGATATACATGGAGTTTCTTCCTCAAAACTAAATCCCAACTTCCAGATTATCTTATTCCCTGGCTTCTTCAACTTCAGCGGGATCATAATCTCAAAATTCAACATATCAGATGTGACAATTCTGGGGAAAATCTCTCCTTTTATGAATTAGTTAAAGAAGAAAAAGAATTATCCATCTGTTTTGAATTTACAGCTCCATACACTCCAGAACAAAATGGAAAAGTTGAAAGGAAATTTGCAACCTTATATGGCAAAGTTAGAGCTATGCTTAATTGGGCTCAACTTACAGAACACCTACGTTTCCGATTATGGGCCCAATGTGCCCAACTCGCAACACAATTAGAAAACATAATTTCAACTCCAAATAATAAAGGTGTAACATCTGCAGAATCCTTCTATGGGGAAATCCCCTTATGGACAAACAACCT
>JANMZB010000069.1:0-1169 GCA_031382725.1 Sphingobacteriaceae bacterium
TACATCCAAGAACCGAGTTTCCCATGGCAGCCCGTATACGGCAAGGTGGTGCAAACGTCCCCAAACCAGACACAAGCCCTCGTCCGATCATGGGAATATGGAAGCACAGGATGGCATGAGCGAGATATCACGGTTAGGTACGACGAGATGATCAACCTTACTCGCCTATCCGTTCCCCAAGTCACATCCACGATGGCACGAGTGGCAGAACTAAGATCACACCTATTGGATACTAGAAAATGCGAGGAGATTAATTCCCCCTCCACATGGCTTCAGGCGGAACGACCGAACCCCAACCAGTCGAACGCGGACGTAAACGAGGTCATGGACACCCTCAACGAGACAGTCAGAAGGAAGAGGGACCTTATAGACGCCATGCGGTGCACGAACAAAGCAATTAGCAAGATGATGCGAACTGTCGTATTAGAGACGAGCGTCAGAGTTGGAGCAAACGCGTTGGGAGTCGGGCCAAGCATCCATAAAATCAGCGAAACCATCCTACACATAATGCAACTGTCCGACGGTATACGCCTACGAGACCCCAACATCCTCCCGGATTTCGTCAGAGAGGTCGCTAATCAGATAGTCTCCAAGGTATACGCTATGAAGAAGCCAGAAGAGTTCGTGGATACGTTAACGATCCTTGCGGCTACGGTAGTCATGCCGGAAAAGGATGTGATACACAAGCTGAGCGACAAACGAGCATCCAGCCGACAAGGACGGGAATACAAGTACCTGAATTTCGTAGATGAAATCTACTCCACAAGGGGTATGATACCAGGCGACAAATTCGACGCAGCAGCATTCAACATCAACGGTTGGACGTTCAAACCCGACGAGGCAGAGGATGCAAACGAAGATAAACTGCGCGAAATGCTCAAAAAGGCCCAAGAAGCGACCACGGCATCGGATGCTACGTTGAAAGTCGCTACGTCCCGCAACAAGGCACTGTTGAAGGAAGTAGCCGAACTGAAGATCAAGATGATGAAAATGAAAACCGAGCAGGAACGAAGTGATGCCCAAGAACACGCTGAGCTAGAGAGATGCGAACAGGGAATGCTCGCAGTAAGCTCGGAAAATTCCGCACTACGAGAAGCACTCCGAATAGAGCAGAAGAAGTCGAAACGATATGCGGATGCATACGACGTAGTACTCGCGGAAAAACGTAC
>JANMZB010000180.1:0-4623 GCA_031382725.1 Sphingobacteriaceae bacterium
AATATTTTCGGGTCCAACAGATTGAGAGAATAGGGTTGAGGAAAAAAATATGAATGCAAGTACCAGTATTTTTCTCATAGCACAAAGCTACTACTGCATCTCCATAATTAATACAGGCCTCGCATATGCTTTTATCCCAACCAAATTAAAATACTCTCTCCCCTGTTTCACTTCTATATAAGGTAGTTGATTTCGGTTCCAGTTCAAGCTCTATTGTTTTTCCTGTTTTCAAAATAATCTTCTTTTTACCTCCTTCAACCGTGTGGATCCACATCAATCCAGAGCCAGAGTACAAAACATCTTTTACATCCCCGGTATAAATATGCGCACCGGCCGTTCGGGCAACCTCGCGTATAAGCCTGGCATCGTGCCATGGTAAGGTGAACATCCATGATGTAAAAGCAGGTAGGGTCTTTCTAGCAACTACCGTATAGTCTGTTGATTCGATTGTACCTAGTTTTTCCGTTTGCGCATCATCAATTATCGCCAATGGCTCAACTTTGCCTCTAAACTTGTAAGTAATTTTTTCAAGTGGGTCTAAATTCACAGACACAGACGGATTTGCCCTGTGTTGTACCATCTTAAGTTTAATTGCCGAGAGGTCTTCAACAAATTTCAGGTTATTGACAGATCCATTAGAATATCCTGTAAGGTAATTCCAAAGTATATGTCTTCCGCTTTGCGCTACTTTATCTTTAATAATTTTTTTATCCGATTCGGAAATAGTGAAAGGATTCATGAATACAATTAGCTTGTATTGATCAAGCTTCAGCTTTCCAAGATCCATTAAGTATGCATTATCGAAAACAAACCCGGCATGATATGCCTCCTCATAAGCAACATCGATGATGTCGTCGGTTATCGGGGTCCATTTGTTTTTCATATAATAGAAGCTGTTCATGTCCCAAATAAAAAGAACGTCTGCTTCAGATTTCCACTGATTGTTCTTCAAATAGTTATCAAAGAATTGCTTTTCCTGCTTGATGTTTTTCATATAAGCGGGAACATCCCACCAACCGAAAGATTTCTGAATCCCGAAATCATAATACCATAATCCGGCTCCTTTACTCAAGGGGTGCAAGGCATTCCGTCTGAATACGGGCGTATAGTTTTTATTTTCCACACGCTTAATCTGAATATTATCGTGAGAATCTCTATCCCCATCGTCCATTTCGTCTATCCAAAGCTTTTTGTGCAACAAACATGCTTCGATCACACCTCTGGAATGACCGGAACCTCCCAAGCCACGGCTTGTGCCAAGGTAAGATTGGGGAGCACTTAAATAATCAATGTACGGACTGTTAAGGATTTTATCAATCTCAAGATGTCCACCAATTGCCTGTCGGCTAAAAGTGAAGTGGAGATATCCGTAAAATACTCCGGTTATAATAGGCCGTGGCCAATTGTACTTAACCGTTTTACAGAAATGAATAATGTCATCGGCTACCACTTCCTGCTGACAACGGAAATAATCTATCACTCGTTGTTCAGTTTGAGGATTTCTTAAGATATCCTCAGCAGTGTAATCCCGCTCCTGCTTATCAGGAACAGTGGCGTTTGTAAGCGAATACTTCTTAGTTTTCCAGGCGGCTTGTAAGGCTTTGTCTGTCTTATACTTTGATTTTAACCAAGCCCTGAATTGCTGAGTCATTGGTTTAGAAGTATCCGGATCATGATCGATGAAGCCCCAATAATGCCATTCTCCGTAAATCCCACCCGAAACATGAATACCTGCCACTGCATTTCCTTCCGGAGTTGCGGATAGCCTCTTGCAAAACTCGGCCAATTTTTCAGAAGCCTCCTTTTTCCATTTTTTTGATGCGAGGCTTGCCCTTAACGAACGGTCAACATCGCCGTTTTCGTTATTGTACGGGGGGCCAAAATCTCTTTCCACAAGTGGGCCATTTGCAAATTGAGTACCTTCCTCTTTATTTTCTTCGTTCCACCAGAAGGGAGCATTTACGTGTACACGTATAATTACCGCAGCATTTGGGTTGGCGTCCAAAACTCCCCTCACCTGCCGCTGCGCCTTGGCAATGTCCAGCTCCTTTTTATCCTTATACCATATATCTTCGAAATACAAATCAACCTGGTAAAGCCTGAAACCTAATTCGCCAAAGTTTTTTAGATTTCTTGCAGGAACTTCTTCCCATGACCATCTACCGCCAAAAACATGCGTCAAAGCATAAATCATTGGCGTTTCGGGCTTATCGTTTATGAAGATTGTTGGTCGCCCGTTAAACATTTCCACCTTGCCCTCTAAAGGTTTGGCAGGCTGAGCTATGGAGCTGAAAAATGCAAGTATTAATAACAGGAGGACTGCCAGGTTTATTTTGTTCATGGATGAGATACGATTTTAAATCGGGTATCCACAAACGTAAAAAGTTTTTATTGCAAGTTTAGTCTTACTTATTGATGGTCGCGGATTTGTTACTATAAATTGTTTGGCGAAAATCAAATCTAAATTGGCTTAGATCTATATTAAGATGATTCCGTTAAACCAGGTATGTTGGCTGTGGTTTAAATTTATTAAAGGTAATTAATGCTCATGTCAGCTAGCCGCACGCTGGCTTTCCTGCCCCAGCAGATCATACTTTTCGAAAGTTTGAACGATATATTCATTCATCCCGATAACAAACGTTAGGTTGACGATTAAAATGCTTTTGTTGAATGACAATAATGGAAATTTATCCAGATAGCTTCTTAATGTTTGATTTGAGCGTATGGCATCCTCCTTATTATCATAAAGCTTAATTTCTATAGATGATTTAATCACACCAGGTTTAAGTCTGTAATATTCGATATCATCCCAGGTAAATTTCCGCTCACCTAAATACTCTATAGTTGTAGGTGTGAGATGCAAAGCGGGCTTTCTATTTATAACAGCTATAATTATTCGTCGGTAAAGCATAAAAAATAGGAATCCCGCCAAAATAGAGATACTACCTACAATTGTATACAACGGAGAATTTGAATTGAGTAAAATATAAAACCCTAAACCAAACAGTAAAAGAAGTATTGTAACAGTAAACAATAAAATCCTGACCCGGCTGTAATAGTAAGATTGCGTCATCCCTTTCAATAATGATAATAAATACCACATTATACTTACATCTAAATCAATTTGTTACTATAATCTTATACCGACATGCGGGCTAACTATGTTATGAAATTGCAATCTTTAAAATCACCATTCAGGATTATGAATCTATTTCGAATTTCTTCCGTAGATAGTGCTATATCAAGTAATTATGATCTTAAGCCAACCAATTAAAGAAGCTGCCCGCCTCAACGCCACTCATCGATACCTTGATTTCAACATCAATAGGGAGAAAGAATTAGAAGACCTTGTGATGCTGGCTTCGCAGATTTGTGGCACACCTATCTCGCTCATTACACTAATGGACCAGGATGTGCAATGGATAAAAGCCAAACTTGGTGTTGATGTAAGTGAGATGCCAAGAAAGACATCGTTTTGTACCCATGCAATCGAAAGCGAAGAGATCATGATCGTGGAGGATGCCCAGCAAGATCAACGCTTTTCGGAACTACCTGTGGTTGCTAACAATCCGCATATCCGTTTTTATGCGAGTGCAAACCTAAAATCGTACGATGGGTATAACGTTGGAACGTTGTGTGTTTATGATTTGCAACCGAAAACTTTGACGGCACAACAACAAGCTAGCTTAACGGCTTTGGCAAATCAGGTGAGCCATGTGATGGAACTGGATTATGCCATTAAAACGATGAAAGAGCAAAATGAGGCACTGTCAGAAATTGCCCGCATCCAATCTCATGAACTTCGTTTGCCGGTATCGTCAATTCTTGGCATTATGGATTTGATCAATGAAGAAAATTCCAATTTGAATCCTGATTACCTGGATATATTGAACCAATCAGTTAATCTGCTGGATAATAAGATCAGAACTATTGTGAGTCATGCGAATCAGAATAGTTGATAATTATGTAGTGTTAAATGAGTTTTGGTTTTTTTGACTGAAGTACTCTTGTGATTTCTGTTATGCCCTAGCCGGGCAGGCTTCTTTCTTTTCCTTCGATGAAAAGAAACAATACTTAGCGCAGCTATCTCATTCATTCCTTTGAAAACAATATAAACCAATGAATAAATCAAGGCTTTCGAGTCTTGAGCTAAAAGTTTAAAAGAAGGCGATCTGCAATCCAAGCCGCGGGTTAAGGTTGTAGTGGCTTGAACCTTCTAATCCGCTTCTCCGGATTGCTTCCCTTCAGCTCATTATGTTCTTTAAGCAAGCCTCCTTTTTAACTTTCTTAACGCTCAATCCTCTTAGGCCAGCCTGCTTGATGCATTTGGTGTTTGAACTCCGGAACAAAGAATCAACACAGTTACCTAAGTGCGAGCGTCGGCCCGAACAAAAAGGCGGCCGAGCATTCTTTTTGTTCTTGATTTTTGGTGACTTTTCATCAAGGAAAAGTTACTAGGCCAACGCCCGGCTATGAGGGCGACGAAAGAATCCTCAAGCACAAATTTCCCGGATATTGTCTAATTTGAGTATAGGGCTTTTTGAAAATTAAGTTAGGATGATTTAAAATTGAAAAATATAGATAAGATAAAACTCACATTAGTATTATATTAAATCTACAATG
>JANMZB010000339.1:0-1442 GCA_031382725.1 Sphingobacteriaceae bacterium
GTTCCTAATACTCAGTATTGTAGGAGACCTTGCTGCAGTACAAGAAGATTAAACCAACGCCTTTGCACAAGCCGAATTAAAAGACGAATTATACATCAACTCCCCAAAAGTTTTTCAATCGCAATCAACCACAAGTGACAGTGTTCTAAAACTTAAGAAATCACTTAATGGGCTTGTACAGGCACCCCGCACATTCTATGAATACCTTACGGGAAATTTAAAGAAATTTGAATTTGAATGTGCTCATCACATCGACCCATGTCTTTGGATCAACAAGAAATCGAAATTTATTTGTGTAATTTATGTTGATGATTGTCTATTTTTTTCAAAAAATATTGATACAATCCATAAATTTATAAATGATATTAAAAAGGTAATGCCCTTGACAATGGAAGAATCAGTAACAGCCTTTCTTGGAATCAAAGTCAAACAAGAAAAAGAAAAATATTTTTTATCTCAACCAAGTTTAATTAAGAAAGTAATTAACGCTACAGGCATGAATGAATGTAATTTAACAAAAACTCCTGCGGCAACCTCACCAGTGGCTGCTGATATCCATGGTGATCCTTTTAGTGAAACTTGGGAATATGCAAGTATTATTGGAATGTTGATGTTCATTGCTAACAATACACGTCCTGATATTGCTTATGCAACTCATCAATGTGCAAGGTTCACACATGCTCCCAAACATTCACATGCCTTGGCAATTAAGAAAATTATTCGCTATTTGGCTGGCACTTTGGACAAAGGTTTAATTATTAAGCCTAGTAAGGAATTCAGCATTGACTGTTACGCAGATGCAGATTTTGCTGGCCTTTATGGATATGAAGATTCTCAAGATCCAGTTTGCGTGAAGTCCCGTACTGGCTATGTCCTCCTACTGGCTGATTGTCCTTTGCTGTGGGTTTCTAAATTGCAAACTTTGGTCGCATCTTCTACAATGGAAGCAGAATATATTGCACTTTCTACAGCTATACGTGATGTAATACCAATGCGTCGGCTTATGACTTTAGCCTGTGATACAATATTTGGCCGTGGATCCTACCCAGCACGCATGTATTCATCCATTTTTGAAGATAATAATGGAGCATTACAGTTGGCACGTGCACCTCGTATGACACCACGTACGAAACACTACGGTATCCGTTATCATTTTTTTCGTGAATACGTAAATAATGGTGATATACGTTTGTTCAAGGTAGACCAAAGAAAATCGTGCAGACATATTTACTGAAGGGTTAGTACTGGTAATTTTTGAGTACTTACGAAATATGTTAATGGGATGGTAAAATTGTACCACACATTAATTATATGAATGAACTGAAACATCGTCAGTGAGGGAGTGTCATGTATACTAGTAGTATTATATGGTTAATATAATATATATATATTATATTATTTTGGTTTTGGGAATCGAATTGCCAAACACACAATGAAACCAA
>JANMZB010000270.1:0-10734 GCA_031382725.1 Sphingobacteriaceae bacterium
CACTCCCATCGTGGGAAGTGGTTAGGAACAGGTATTTTTCAATCAGGTCGTCACTTCCTACTCGTATATAGTCAGGTAGTTTAGCGGTAATAAAAATGCGCTCTCCCTTGCCAAATGCTCCTGCGGTTTCATAGAGCATTCCGTCACCATCAACAATGCTGTCGAAAAAGGAAAAGGCATCCTTATTTTGTACTATCTGATAATCTTTACCTACCACACCAAGTACTGCGTTGTTATCGGTGCGCATGGTAGCGTAATAATTAGGAACAGCTACATTGGTTTCATCAGTTACAAAACCCTCTGCGCCAATGTTCAACATATTTCCTTTAGTAAATAAAGGAGATTTAATTACCTCATAATCTAGTCCTGCGTGGCGAATGGCTTCTGCGCTTGTGGGATAGTCCTGTATGATTTGACCTAATCCATGCCATGCTTTTTCCTTTACGCTGAAAAAGCTGTTTTTTCCTGTTTGCTCGTTATAATTGATATTATGTGCCATGATCTTTAAATTTTAAATGTTTGAAAATTGACTATTGCCGAATTAAAAAGGCAAGTCGTCTTTATCGTCTCCTACATTATTTCCCTGCTGTCCTGTATAATTGGGAGTTGTTTCACGTTGCTGTTCTTTTTTTGCAAATGCCAACATTTTTAGGGTATTGATATGGAATGTTAAAGAACCCATTGCCTTGCCATCCATATTATTATACACGTTGAACCCGATGCGCCCGGATAGTTGCACCAACGCGCCTTTTTTTAACCATTCCACTGATTTTGGATTAAGCCAGTAGGAACAATTAACATAAGTGGTGATTTCCTTGAACTCGCTACTCCCTTTAGGTTTGTAGCTGTCATTAATCGCAATGCTGAAATTGACTACCTGTTTGTCTTCGCCTGCTTTGTTAACCTGAGCGTCTGCTGTGAGCCTTCCTGTGATTTCCATAGTTGTACTTTTTTAGTGAATAAATAATTGTTGTTTTTTATCTATTCCTTTAGTCCGTCTGTCCCCAAAAGCTGTTTTTCAAAAGAAAAAACGGAAAAAAAGAAAGCAAGAAAAAAAGTGGCCGGAAGACACCGGAGAGCTATAAGTCCCGAAGGGTGGTTTTGTGAGGAACGAGCAAAGCCATTATGCGCTCGTAGGTGACGCAGGACACTATCTTAGCTGCCCTTTTTGTCTGTTTCGAATGAAAAACACCTATAAACTTCTTATCATAGAAAGAAGCTGCCTATCAAAAGCTGGAATGGTATCCATTAAGGATTGAAGTGATAGCCCGGAATGTAATGAGGACTTTAACGTAAAGCCTGACCCGAAGGGAATGGCGGCATTTGTTTTCCGTTGGGGTTTTTATTTGAAGGGAGGCAAAAACGAGCTACTTTAGATGGTGACCATTTTTATGTTGACCTGGTTTTTTATAACCGGTCGATTCGATCCTTTGTCTTGATAGATTTAAAGATTGGAAAGCTTACACATCAGGACATTGGGCAAATGCAGGTGTATGTAAATTATTATGATAGGAAGGTTAAGCTGGCAGATTAAAAATACTATTGGGATAATCTTATGTAAGCAGGGAAATAAGTCATCGTTGAGTTTACTTTGCCAGTAAATAATGAACAAATTTTCGCTAAAGAGTATAAACTCTATTTGCCGAGTAAAGAGGACTTAAAAAAACAATTAGAAAAACTTTAAATATCAGAGCTTAATATTTTCAATGTTAAAACCGAGTTGTTGCTCTAAAGAGCCGCTTTCCAAATCCGGATCAATAATTATTTCTTTAAATATCAATTCTTGAGGACGAGTATCATGATATGAATCGGTAGCATTTTGAAACGTTAAGCCTGTTAGCTCTTCAATTAAAGAGATATTCACCTGGTAAGTTCCAGCTTTTTTAAATTCCAAGAAGAGACTTTCTTGCGAGTTATCTGATTCCAGTTCTTCAATGAGTTGATCATTCTCAAGTAAACTCATCTGACTCATTAAAAAGCCAACCCTGTATAATTTTAGATCATTTTTTAAAAAATAAACTATCTTCCAAAAAAAAACCGGCAATTGAATACTCGTGTCTCTGATTGTGGAACAAAAATATGGATCTGATTCTGTTAATATTGGTCCAGTAAAAATACAAACCTTCAGTTTTTTCTTTGCTGTTTCAGCATGAAGGATGTAATCTTCTAAACTTCGCCAGACATCTCTGTTAAGATCCTTGTGTTGCGGAACTGAATTTGAATAATAAAATGTAGAATCGGCAGCTTTAAAGGCTAAACCAACAGTCTCTCCCCATTGCACATCCTCCCGTTTTGTAAGATGCCCTCTGTCAAACTTAGAATTAGCAGTGGAGTATAGTTCGTAACCCCATTGTAATCCCTTTAAACGGGCATCTAACCTCCAACTATCCTTTCTCGGTACTTTTTGAAATTGGCCACCATCTACGTTTGTTGCCGTAAAATATGCGAATTTGCGATTTTTCGATAAGACAAGAGAAAAATTAAAATAAGGAATAATTCCATTTTCAAACAAATGAATCCCTGCCACATCTTGGCTATTCACTTTATTAAAGGCGGGCATATTTACTACATATTCATCAGTGTCAACTGATAAAAATTTCACATCATAACCATTGTAAAGAGCGCTATCTGACATTATTCATATAATTATTAAAGTAATTAATAATTGCATTAATCCTTATCCCTTCATTTCTGGACTTAAAACCATAAGGCAAGGGCCCTTCATCCTTTTTCAGGAGGCCACCACTGTGATGAATGGCAACAACATCCCAGGATGAGTTAAACACCGGGGCACCAGAGGAACCCTTGAGAGTATCAGTCAGATACTGAATAGTTCTCGTTGATGATGCGGTTACTACGTTATGATATAAAGCCAATTGTTTAGACTGGCCTCCAGGATGTTGAATAATATTTACAAATTCATTTTTTGGAATATCTACATCAAATAAATCTATATAGCCATAATTTTTTAAAGTGTCAGATTCGTTGATAATTTCGAAAATCGATACATCGAGTTCGTGTACAGGTGATGTAATCCAAATACCATCTTTATTTATTTTAAATGTCTCAGTTTGTTTAATCCCACCAGCCACTGTCTCCTCATAATTGAATACAATATTCGTGAATGGGATTTTATTTCTTTCCGAGATAACATGATAATTCGTGATAAAATAAACTTTGTTTGACTCTGGAAACCGACATAGAAAGCCAGTCCCCACATTTGTATTAGAGCCAATTTTTATCTCAACTTTTGCAACGGATCGTGCCTTTTCCATACCCACCTCTAAAAAGGTTATTGGCAACAGGGTGCTCTTTTCCAACGTCAAGACTTCAAGTTCTGCGTAGTCTGGTATGTTCCAGTTCGAAACTTTGTCAAGGTCTGGAGCTAAGGAGTAATTGATATCATCATTACCCAACGCAGCTTTTAGAAATGGACTATTAGGAAAGTGGCTTTCAGCGATAACGAATAGATCATTGACATTACCTCTTTTATTCAACTCATTAATGACGCTATGCCATATCTCCATAGCATTACCCGAAAAATTTATTCTACTAGGTTGCAGCCCAGCTTCTTGTGCTAAACGCGTTATCCCTTGATGGGAGTGGGCGAGATCCGCTAATGCATCATTCAACTGAGACAGCCTTCTGTTCCAAGCCATTCAAGTTTATTTAAATATTAAATGTAAGATTTGCGAATTTTATACAAAAATTTGAAGTCTTCAACATGGCCAAACTCATCATTAACTTCTTTCAGCAGTGAGTTCATTGATATCTTTTTAAAATCTTTATTCTTCAATTTCTTTATAGCCTTAGCCCATGTCTCGCGCGCTGTAACGCCAAGTAATAAATCACCTTCATGGCCACCTGCACGTTCCCACACTCTGGTTAAGCTTACCGGATTTGGATAATAGTTACAAAGAAGCTCTTCAATATTATACCACCATTGCTCCTTGCTGACTTTGACTTTCGGGACCAGACCTGATAAAAATATCTTTGCTTTATCAACTAATGGTAGTAGCTCATAGCATTCCTTTAAAGCTATCGACCAGCTGTTGTTTTTAGATGATCGTTGATAAATCACATGTGCAGCTGGACCACTATTCCTCTGATTTACAAGTTTCCCAAGTTGTTTGGCATCCCCTCCATCCAGAATGCCTCTAAACTGTCTTATATAATCCTCTAAGTAGGAGTTCGGGATATGCGAAAACTTTTTAAATATTGGAATTACTGGACGAGCCTTATCTTTATTGAAATACAGGAAATCATTAATTGCATGGTCATAAACGTATTTCGACAAGATGGGATCATTAGGTACACTTGTATTTTTACCATTACTTAACTCACTCAACATGAAAGCCGAAGTTGCCTTTAAAAACAGTGTTTTATGGCTGGCATTCAATTTAGACCACACTTCGATTCTCTTCGAATATGTCAATATGTTGGCAAAACTGCTATTAGCAATAACAGATAACAATTCAGAGTTCACTCCCGACCCCTGAATCACCAATGTAAGAACCTGATCTAAAATCAGATTAAACTTCTTGAAGCCTTTATCAACACGATTTCCTAATCGAATAGCCTCGACCCATATCTCCTGCCATGCGGGATTTTTTACATCGATTTTATTCAAGTAGCTAGGGGTAGATCGGCAAACCAATCCAGCTTTTAAAATTAATCGCCGGTCCCTTAGGGCGACAGCGCTCTGAATCGTCTTTTCCCCAGCATCATTTGCCAAAATTACATCGATTCCTTTAGTCCAACTTGGGTCTTTATCAATTTTGAGCTGCTCCATTAATGCTTCTTCTATCTGCAAATTCCTTAACAATAGATGTGCATGAAATAGAAGCAATTTGTTCTCTCTAGCATAGCAAGCGAGCATTTCGACTAACTGTACTGAAAGTTTTTCTGGCAAAGCACTAATCAAGTTCTGTTCCCCAATATTTAATAAAAATGATTCTATAGAAGTCAAATAATTGGGGTTTATATCTAACCAGTAAAAAATAATTTTAACACTTTCTACGTCTCCACTGGTGAAAAAATCCTTAAATGACTTAAAAACCCACTGGGACAACCAATCCTTTGCGATAGGCTGCTTCAACAACTCTAAAATCTTCAATGATTGGTGATTTTCAGCAGGTTTAGTAAAAAGCCGCCGCTTCAACCAGGTAGAAACCTGATTACCTAAAATGTCCGTACTTTTTGAAAAAGACTCAGTTTTGAAGTTTTTTAAAACGGCAAAATGCTCGTATTCAGTGCTTAGAATTATATCGGCAAGAACCTTCACGAACTTTTGTTTAAATATCGCTCCTTTTTTAGGCGACGGTGAATAGGCGGCAATGATATGGCTTAAGGTTACCATTCGTTTGACATCCTTCTCCAGTTCATAATTTTCGAACGTATTTAATACTATACCTACAGTGTCCCATTCAGCTCTAGGAAAAGGATCAGCACCGATAGCTTCAGCAAACGAGTGTACTCTTTCATGTGATTCCTTATGTCCTACAAGAATTTGCTCGGAAAGGGTTGACAATTCTGCTGTATCGTTTAAACCGATTATTAGATAACCCGAATTTTGAAATTTGGAAAGGTGTTTTTCAGAGATAGTAATCAGGTTGAATGTAGTCTTAGGAACTGCACTTGCGTTAAAGTAAATATCAAAATTGAAAAGTTCTTTTTCGCCGACCGTTAATCGTTCCCAGAGCTCTGCGACCGCCTCATTATAATCCTCTTCTCCCACCCAAACGATGGTATTTGACCACTGTGAATAGTTTACGTAACCTGAAATAACCTTTTTAAACCTTCCTAAGAAAGGTTGATTGATATCAGGCACCCTTTGAATCTTGTTTAGTTTATTGATATCAAGGTTTATTTCATTTATCGTAGCATCCTTGTCCACTATTTCTGGTAACAAGTCAAATAAAACTCGGAGATTTTCAATGTGTGGAAGGTATTTTTTTTCTAGGATTAAAACATGTGAAAATGCTCTACCAGGCCTCACAGCCGGTGAAGGATCAACAAATGATTTTATAACGAGGAAATAATCATCATAACAGAATCCGCGAATTGTCGGTCCCCAACTTTTTCCGCTGGCAGTGTCATGCAAATCATTTTTAAATGCAATCGCTTGCGCAACCTTTTGGTCTTTAATCGTCGTTTTTAATAGGTCCCATGCACCTCCCTTCTCCCCACACAGAGATTGATGAATAATGATCTTCACAGTACTGCATTTACAATAAGCTCCGTAATATCGTCTGTCCGCTTACCGTTTTTGTCAATTATGAATCCAAAATTTTCTGGCCCTTCGACCGCATATTTATCCTGATTTTCAGCATTTGTCAGTCGGAATTGCTGTGCAGATAAGCCTAGGACCACCCAATTGTCAGACATCCAGTTGGCCTTTAAAAAAGCATATAGTAAAGGCAATTCCTTTTTTAGATGTGCTTCCGGAATGTCTTTAGTTTCCAGTTCGTCCCAGCAAGTTAACGCAATAGTTAATCGTACCTTTTTATTTTTAAAATGGTAATCGTTATATTTATGAAACAACAGGATTTGCAGTAACTCTATGTAAAATGCCTGATCAGAGAGAACATGTTCTTCATCTCGCTCGTCAGGAGTAACATTATTTGGATTCGGAGTAATATCAGCGATGTCTTCAGCTTTATTTATTTCGCTTAATCTTATGAAAAACAACCAATTATTACTATTTGTCACTGCGTCCTTCCATAGACTGTCTAGTTCCCGCTTCGCTATGATTCTTTTGACTTGTTCACCACCGTATTCAGGACATATAAGATCCATTTTCAGCTCCCCTGCTTGAATGGGTAGCATAAAATCCAGGCTCTGTTCCGAATGGGTAGGAATTGGCTCCTTACCTTCTGCAAGTTCATTTAATGCGTCTATGATAAGTGACAAGTTTGGTACCTGATCATATAACTTAAGTTTACTCTTCCGCTTTTGCAAACGAAGATACAGCTGCGACAAAAAAACCGTCTTTGATGACCCAGGCTTACCGATTAATAGAATTGGATTATTCATTGCCTTTTAAAATTCAGAAAAAAATCATCATCCGACGAATGCGGCGAAGTTAATACTTGTGTAAGTGGCCGGTTAGCATGCTCAATGAGCCAGTCAATAACTTTAAGATTATTTGCATGTACAAGTGGGTCTGGATGCTTGGAAGAGAAATTACTTACGTCAATCTGCTCGTAATTAGTAAACATTGATTGGAGCTCTTCTTCCAAGGACGAAAGAATGCTTGGATGTACCTCAGATTTCCTATCTGATTTTGACCATACAGCGATTACAGGCCGATTTCGTAAGTCGAACTTCAACATCTCTGCGATCTTTATTATATCTGATTTCGCTCTGCCCTTTCGATCGATTAAATCCCCACAATCAATAAACAGTATAAAGGCACATGAGGTGTGATAAATCAGTCGTGCGTTACCTGCATTAACGTGATCTCTGTCTGTGGCCCATAAGGTAAAAACCTCCCCAGAGGCGTCGCTTATCAAAATATCTTTTAATGCATTGTTTTCATCCCTTAACGCCAAATGGAAAAATCGACAATATTCCAATGGAGTCGGATTTGGGAACGATACTTGTGTTTGGTAAACCTTTAAACGATCGTATAGGTAGTCCCAACCTATGATTGTATTAGAACCTGCAAAATCATAACCTTTCAAGTTGTAGCCTTTTTGGAGTAAAGTAAAAACCATAGCCAAGAAGGTAGTTTTACCGGCGCCAGCACGACCGGCAATTCCGATTGTGATTGCAGAATTTCGGCCAACAATTGAATTTATCTCGTCATACGCTAGGGGATCTCCCGACCAGGTCAGGTTTTTTTTTGATTGCTTGAATACCTTTTCGATATTTTTGGCTTTTGAGCCATTAGCTGCCAACCAAAACTCGCACTTTCTATAATCCTCCTCTCCTAAGTGACAATTCGAGGTTTTGTGAGCTACGCATTCCTTATTTGAACAATTTGCCATTTCTTACCTTACTCCTAATATTTTATGGCACTGAACATCATGAAACAGCCACGTCGTCAATGCGCTTCGTTTTAGGGACAACTCCGAGCTTATTCCTACCTTTGCCTCAAGCTCCGAAACCGAAATCTTGTTATATATCAAGCCGATGGTAAAGTCCAATAACGACATCCTCCCGTTGGATATGGGCTGTTCAGGAAGCAAGTGTGTTAAAATATCACCATGTACATCGAGAGATTTAAAAAAGTCTGTCAATATTATCGAGTCATTTTCACTGGTAATCTCCTCGTGAGTCGCCATCAAAAAATAATTGACGCTCTCAGGGAAAATGAAAGGTATGAGATCTGAATAATCGACTGCCAAAGCAATATCTAAAACGGGCGGAGCTAAAAGCTTATATGGTTGCTTTAGTAATGGTGAATATGCTGAAGTCTTCCACCAAATCAGTTCTGTCTTCAAACCTAATGCGTTAATGGAAGAAGATACGATTTCGAGGTTTGTGGAAATATCCAAATGTGCCCGGTTTATCGCCGTTGTATAACTTTTTACGACTTTTGGAATAAAAGTGATTAGTGTTCCATCCCCATAATCGCTTTCAAGAGCTTTTTTGATAACTGTTTCTTCAATTAAAGTTTTCCTTATCCCTTCGATACTGATTAATGAATTTTTAATAGTATAACGAATCCTGAATTTGTCGTCAGCGACAGGTGATATCTTTAAACTTATAGTTGAAACAAATTCGCTTATTGCCACCTCTTCATGTGGCGAAAATGTCAGATGTTGTATAATGTTCCTAGTTGATAGGTAGATCAGGTCAGCAATATTTATATCCGAAGACAACTCAACCAAAGCATGTAAAATTACCGCCCGAATAAAGGGTATCGGTGTTTCACGCGTGACAGCTGTATAGGTAGGCCATGTTTTCTCAAATATTTCCTTAATTTCTTTAATCTCATGATTACCTGCTGGTATGTTAGGATCAATGCCCGCAAGAACAAAAGAGTAAATACGAGATTTATCCTTCTTTATCCTTTTAACTAGTTCTTGGGATGTTTTCTTTAATTTTTCTAACTGGGGATCATCCGTCAGTGTGATTAAATTATTCTTTAGGAAACTTTGAAGCATATTTGTGATATTGGTAGTTGAATCTTAATAATGCACTAAAATACTTTTGTATCCATGAGTTTCCAAACAATAAGGATAATAACTTTCTCTTGTTGAAAAATAGTTTAAAAATATCCTAATCCTTTTACTGTCACAATCAAAATTGCAGGTTTGTAAACCGTATTTAAATGAGACAGTATATACTATTGATCAAAAAGCTCCAACTCGGAATTTAGCTTATTACTTGTTCTAGTCAAATTCCGGTATGCTTGACAGCATCTTCTAATCTCTTCATATGCTGCCTACTACCTTCTAAAACAGATTTCTATGTTAAGATGTTCCCTTATCAATCTACAAATAAGAAACTATGGCAAAACGAGGAACAAAAGTGGAGCGTAATTCTGTATCGGAACAGCCCCACGAATTAGCATACGAAGCAAAAAAGCAGGGTACGACCGCAAAAGAAGTGTCGTCAGCGAAAAAGTCAGCTGGATCGAATCAACGTAAGGCTGTCGAGAAAAAACTCTCAGCGAAAAAATAAGAACAAGCATTTCAAAAACTAAGCAGCCCCGAAAGGGGCTTTGTTGTCTCCTGTAGATGAAAATAGCAACCTATAATATCAACGGCATAAACGGCAGATTAGAAATCTTGCTGCGCTGGCTGAAAGAAGCCCAGCCGGATATTGTATGCTTGCAGGAGCTCAAATCAGAAAACAATAAATTTCCGGAGCAAGCAATTGCGGATACTGGTTACCAAGCCATATGGAACGGTCAGAAAAGCTGGAATGGTGTGGCCATTTTATCGAAAACAGACATTCGGGAAATGCGAAGAGATTTGCCGTGGGATTACAATTCAACTTTGGAGAATAAAAATGCAAATGGGCAATGGATTCTTATACTTGATAAATCTAATGCTTGCTACAAGGACGATTGTTTATAGTATACCCTAATCCCTTTATTTCACCACCAACCTGTTACTATCTAATGCTTTATCTCGTCATATTAAGTAGGAGAGACTAAAAAATCTGCCAGGTTTTTACTCACATTCAGGCAGGTGTGAAAATAGTAACCATATTTTCAGTTAGACGTATATTTTAATTATAGAGTCAAATTTTAACTGTAACTAAATATGTAGACTGGCTGGTTTTATAAAGCTAAAACGTGATTCCTATGTATTAACAGCATTTGTTAACCGTAATTTCCTGGCTTATTTTTCATAAGAAGCGAACCTATTAGTATCATACACCTAAAAACCATATTAATATGAAAAATGCAGAATATAAAGACAAAGAGTTGATAGTTGATATACTAACCAAATCGTTCGAAACGAATCAAAGTGTTAACTACATCGTAAAGCAGGATGCGAAAAGAAAAAACCGCATTAAAGCTCTTATGGATTATTCCTTTGAAGTTTGTTACTTATTTGGATCTGTGTATTTATCTGATGATAATAAGGCCTGTGCACTGGTATTATATCCTGATAATAAGAGGACAACAATTAAATCCATATTGCTTGATGTGAAATTAATCCTTGCCTGTGTTGGTGTAGAGAACATAAAAAAGACTCTTAAAAGGGAGGCAATAATTAAAAAAGTACAGCCTAAAGAATTGATGTATTATGTGTGGTTTATAGGTGTTGATCC
>JANMZB010000306.1:0-10894 GCA_031382725.1 Sphingobacteriaceae bacterium
GGGAGATGCCTTTCTCTCCAAAGATCGCTTCTTCAGGAGATTGGGAATGGTTTCAATAGCTGAGCAATCCCTTAAAGCGAATGAATTAAACCCAATTATTAAAAACGAATTAATTGCTTACACCGCTGGTGTAAATGCATATATTGAAGCTTTAAAACCCACCAACTATCCTTTAGAATATAAGCTTCTTAACTATCAGCCCGAAAAATGGACTAATCTTAAAACACAGCTTCTTTTAAAATTTATGGCATTCGACCTTGCTGGTTATGATGCCGATTTTGAAATGACGAATGCAAAAAGTATTTTTTCTAATTCAGATTTAGAAAAGTTGTATCCTACCGTTCAGGATAGCTTGCAACCAATTATTCCTGATGGTATTAATCTTCCATCAAGTATAAAATTGAAAAAACCAGCTATTGTTGAAAGTGCAAAAATCAATACAATTGCAGCCAATAACACTCCTAATATTATACAACCCGACAAATATAACGGTAGTAACAATTGGGCCATATCTGGACGCAAAACAAAAAACGGTGCTCCTATTCTTTGCAATGATCCTCACTTGAGTCTTACACTACCATCACTATGGTTCGAGATGCAAATCTCAACTCCTACATTTAGTGCTTATGGTGCGAGCATACCTGGGGCACCCTCAATAATAATCGGATTTAATGAACACTGCGCATGGGGAGTTACAAACGCCAGCAGGGACGTGAAAGATTATTATGAGATAAATTTTCGAGATAGCACATTGAAAGAATACTTGTTCGAGGGAAAGTGGAAAAAGTCGTCTTTTAAATATGAAACTATTAAAATAAAAGGTAAATCAGATAAAATTGAAAAGATTGCCATAACAGTTTTAGGACCGGTAATGTATGATAAAGCGTATCCCAACGTACTTAAAAATGGTAAATACTATGCGCTACGCTGGATGGCTCAGGATATTGGTGATGAAGTTCTAACATTTAACAAGCTAAATCACGCACGTAATTTTTCAGACTTTGAAAACGCGCTTTCTACTTATGGATGTCCTGGTCAGAATTTTGTTTTTGCCTCTAAAAGTGGAGATATCGCAATCAAACAGCAGGGAAAGTTTCCTGCAAAATGGCAAAGACAAGGCGATTTTTTAATGCCGGGAACAGACAGCACTTACGCCTGGCAGGGTTATATCCCTTTTGTGGAGAATCCGGGCGAATACAATCCAAACAGAGGCTTCGTAAGTAGTGCTAACCAACTTGCTTATAAAAACTCGCCATATTATCTTGCCGGAAGGCCACATATCTATCGGGGTATTACCATCAACAAAATCCTGAATCGCATGTCGGGTATTTCTGTTGCTGACATGCAGAAAATGCAGGTAAATAATTATGATGCTTTCGCCGAACAAGCAAGGCCGCTTCTTATAAAATATCTTAATCTTAAAGATTATAATTCTGATGAATTAGCTTATCTAAAAATCTTAAAGGCTTGGAATTTAGAAAATAATTTTACTGAGGAGGGGCCAACGATATTTGATAAGTGGTGGCGAAATCTTAAAAATGATGTATTTAACGACGAGTTTGCCCGCACAACTTTACCAATTAAATTGCCCGATAATAGTGCCCTAATTGAACAATTACTTAAAGACAGCACTTTTAAATTTGTGGATAATATTAACACCCCGCAAAAGGAGAGTTTAAGATATATGGTAAACAGCTCTTTTAAAAAAGCCTGTAAAGATTTAGATACTGCCAAACGGGAAAACTATTTGCCCTGGGGAACTTATAAGAATACTGAAGCAAAGCATATCCTAAATATTCCGGCATTTAGCCGTTTAAGTTTACCAATTGGTGGCGGACAAAATTGTATTAACGCCGCGACCAAAACAAACGGTCCGGGTTGGCGAATGATAGTAGAACTTTCCGCTAACACAAACGCTTACGGCGTTTACGCCGGTGGTCAAAGCGGTAATCCGGGAAGTAGTTATTACGATAATTTTATAGACAAATGGGCCAGCGGTGAGTACTATAAATTACTGTTTTTTAATAAAGAAACCACAGCCCGCGATAAACAAATAAAATGGAAAATGACTTTTTCAAAATCTTAAATTGAAATGAAATTTATCATTGCACTCCTTCTTACGGCCCTTCTTAGCTTTATATTTTCTGCATTTTCGCCTTGGTGGATAATTGCAGTTGTGGCATTTATTGTTGCTGCTGCGATACCGCAAAAATCTCGGTTTTCTTTTTTATCAGCTGCTCTTGCGCTATTCCTTTTATGGGGAATTCAAGCTTTTGTAATTGATACCAAGAATGACCACATTCTCGCAAAAAAGATAGCCAATTTACTCGTTCACCGTGAATCGTATTTAGTAGTAATTTTTATTACAGCTTTTATAGGTTCTTTAGTAGCCGGATTTGCAGCAATATCAGGTTCCTTTCTTAGGAAAACCCTAAGTAATAGGTGATTTGTTCTACTTTAAGAAAGCTTCTTAGCCATAATATATACAAGGCTCTCAACATGCTGATAAATAAAAAAATGGCCTCCGCTTAATACTTTGAAATCAACCGGCTCGGTTGTTTCCTGTTGCCATAATTTGATTTCATCAATCTCCATGTCCTCTTCGCTTCCGGTTATAACAGTCATAGGGATATTGAATGGAAATGCGGGCGTATGCCTGTAGCTTTCACTTACGGTAAAATCGGCCCGCAAAATGGGTTCGAAGAAATCAAGCAACTCATCGTTTTGCAAAATCTCGTCAGGCATACCACCAAAATCTTTTATTTCCTGAAGAAAGTCTTCCTTCCCCAGTAGGGAACGTTTTTTTTCTAAACGCCTAGGGGCTGATGGACCAAAAGTTCCTGTGATAAAAAGATGTTTAGGAGCTTTGAAGCCGTTATTAATAATTTTTTTTGTAAGTAGAAAGCTTAACAATCCGCCCATACTATGTCCATATATAGCATAGTTTCCATTATCAATTAGAGAAATAGATTGAGCGTACAGATCATCGACGAGGCCTTCAAGATTAAAGGTTAAGGATTCCTTCATCCGTGCTCCTCTTCCAGGATATTCCAAAGTACTAAACTTCAAAAATGCAGGTGCTTTTTCTGAATATGCCCGATAAGAGTACTTATTACCTCCGGCGAACGGCAAACAAATAATATTAATATTTTTCAAGTGCTATGTTGATAGTGATGAAATCTTCGCGATTAATTAAGCCGGATACAAATTTAATAGGAAATTGATCTTCAATTAAAGTAAATACCCATACGTAATTACATTCGAGTTATAAGTAATATATTTAATAATCACCTTTTCAAAAATCGGAGCTATATATTCAAAACCCTTTACGAAAGATAATTTTAATTCTTCGCCATGTATTGATATCTCAACCTCTTTAAAATCAATATAGGTTTTTGTGATAGGAAATTGTAATTTATAAAAACACTCCTTTGCACTGAATATTACAGTACTATATAACTCAGAATCTTCGGATTTGATGTTCCTTAAAAATTTTTGCTCATTATCAGTAAATACTAAATCCCATATTTCAATTCCAACCTTCCCAATAATTTCAATATCCAACCCGAGAGCTTTTACCTTTGTTGTACTTGATGTAACTGCTCCAACCAAATTATCACAATGACTTATTGAGCCTGTAATTCCCTCAGGCCATAGTGGCTCTCTATTATCACCAATTAAAATATCATGGTTCTCTAAGCCTGGTGCCTCAAGGGTTCTTCTTGCGCAATAACGGCCGGTACTAAACTCCATAATACGTTTATTACTCCAATTTGATGTTAAGGCATACTCAGTCTTGGTTAAAACCTTATCAGAGAAAAAATCGTAAGAAAAAAAAGATTGAAATGGTTCTCCCGGAAATAAAAACATAAATTCTTTCGAGTTGAAAGTTACAGATACAAGTTCAAAAACCAGAAATTATAATACTAATCAGTGTGCCAACTATAATTTGGTTTGAAATGACGACGGTAAAACAAAAGAAAGCATCCTTTGTTCAATTTATTAAGAGTTTAAATAATACCATTCATCGATTTAATTAGGTTTTTAATCTGGAAATTACGCATTAGTACAATAACAAAAAATATTTACTTTAGCGAAATCTATATTACTATTTACGGCTTAATCATTTTAATAAGCCTTTACAATTAAATGAATATTTTAGTTTTTAGTACAGTTTTCTATCCTGGAATTGGCGGCATTGAAAATCAAACGCTTTTACTTATAAAAGAATTTGTTAGTAAAGGGCATACGGTTAAGGTTATTACCTCTCAAATGCAAGCCGCCCCTTTGAAAGATATTGCTGTATATTATCGTCCTGGTATTGTTAAATCTGTTCAATTATTTCTTTGGTGTACTACTTACTATATGCCAAATATTTCTCTTAAAGGTGTGTGGTTGTTACTTTTTAATCCCAAAAAAAAATGGGTTATTTCTCATAATGATTTTTCATCCTGTAACAGAAAAGGCACAATACCTAAACTTAAGAATATGGCAAATAAGTTTTGCTCTACAAATATTGCCGTTAGTAAAAGTATTGCTAGCTATCTGGGCCCTTCAACGGCTGTAATATATAACGGTTATGATGATTGTGTATTTAAAGAGTATAAAGATGAAATACACGCTCACGATTTCGTATTCTTAGGTCGGCTTGTATCTCAAAAAGGATGTGATTTATTGATTAAAGCTTGCGGTGAACTACAACGGCCCTTTAGATTGAATATAATTGGCACAGGACCAGAAGAGAATCGTTTAAAAAAACTAAGTGATAGTTTGGGATTATCTGAAAGTGTAAAATTTGAGGGAGCACTAGTTGGAGAACAGCTGGCTCGAGCTTTAAATAGATGTAGAGTAATGGTTGTCCCATCTGTTCGGGGAGAAGGATTTGGGATGGTAGTTCTGGAAGGACTTGCCTGTGGCTGCAAAATAATAGCTGCTGATGCAGCTGGCTTATCAGAAGCAGTAAGCAATCATGGAATAATGTTTCCAATGGGAAATCAAAAAGAACTTACCAGACTTCTTCAAGAATCGTTTGATTGCAATGTAA
This sequence comes from Sphingobacteriaceae bacterium, assembly GCA_031382725.1. Lineage (GTDB taxonomy): Bacteria > Bacteroidota > Bacteroidia > Sphingobacteriales > Sphingobacteriaceae > Paradesertivirga. Next base: position 5,045 of record JANMZB010000306.1, read on the forward strand.
CTGATTTATCTACTCAAGAGGAAAGGCAGGCACATTTAAGAAAGCACTCAAAATCTGTGGTAGCAGATAACTATTTGAAATACTTTAATTGATCATCCTCTTAACCAAGATTTATGTATTCAATCGACTCCTTTACAGGATCGGACCTTCCTGATAAAGCGCTTTGCATCACCTTTGATGATGGACCTGGCAAGGATACCTATGACATTGGAAAATTTCTTTTCGAGGAAGGGATACAAGCCACATTTTTCGTTGTAGGGAAATATGCCTATGAGCACCCGGAGATTCTTCAATCACTAAAAGATTTTGGGCATCTTATAGCCAATCATACCTACGAACATCCCGATATGCCTTACTATCGTTCTATAAATGGCAACGTTCAGGATCAAATTCTACGGACCGATACGGTTATTCGAAAATACATTAATAGCAGCATTACCTATTTTAGAAGCCCATATGGTAAATGGTCTAAAGAAGTTGCATCTGATTTGAATTCAAATTTGATGACAGCCTTAAACCATGTTGGACCTATTCGTTGGGATATGGGCGGGATTGACTGTTATTATTGGCAGCTTGATCGTTCGGTTGAGGATGCCTATTCAGACTATTTAAAAGAGATCACAGAAAAAAGAAAGGGTATCGTCCTTTTTCATGATGAAATAGCCGACATGGATTATGTTAAGCCTAAAAATAAGACCCTTCAATTATTGAAACTGCTTATTCCCCATCTTAAAACGGAAGGGTATGTTTTTGTTGGGCTTGAGGCAATAAATTCAATTAAAAACGCGTCAAAAGAAAAATTACTTTTTAAACTTAAAACTCAAAAAAACAATTATCTATCTTATAAAGAATCAGATTTAATTATTCTTTCCTCGCGGGTGGCAAATAGAAATTCAGAATTCACTATAGAAGGGCTGTCACACGGGAAAGTGGTTATTAAATCGTCTAATAATCTCTATTTAAATATTAGAAGCGAACAGAATAACATAGTACTTGCAGACAGAATTGAAGTAGATGAAACATGTACCTTCGACTTAATAACAGTTTTTGATAATCAATTTATTTTAAGAGCTATAAATGGTAATTATTTGACATTCAACAAGAAGCAGCAATTAGTTGCAGATGCCCCTTATATGCGCAATTCTGAAATATTTACCTATTTGCCATTAAATCAACCTCAAAAGAAAACTTTATCTTTTAATCAAAAATTGGCTTTAACTAAAAAACGATTCCTGTTTATTAAATCCAAAATACTTCAGTCGTAATAACGCTTTTGACATTTTACTTTAAAGTAACCACTCCTTTAGTAATTTTTCAAAGCTTTCAGCGTCCTGATTTACCACTTGCAAACGCCCCAATTCCAACAGGTTTGATGATTTATCCACAACCTGAGTTTGAGTTGTAAACCCTGCTATAAATTTTTGTTTAGCTGCAATAGAAAGTGTAATATCATTGTAGCTTCCGTATGGATAAGCAATTGTCTCAATCCTTAATCCGGAAATATCTTCAAGAGCTTGCCTGCAACCCACAATTTCTTGTGTCTGTATATCTTCGCTATGGGCAGCTAAAGCAGGATGTGTTAACGTATGAACGCCAATTGTAAATAACGAGTTAGTATACATTTGCTTTAATTGCGAGGTATTCATTGCAATATCCCCAGCATTAAAACTTGATTTATAACCAGCCCATTCTCTAAGCTCTTTTAGAATGTGTTCAATTGCTACCGACCTTAAGAGCTGCAACCGTTTCCAAATCGCCAAATATAATTCACAACGCAAAGTTGGCGGCGGATCTTCCCATACCCATGATTGATGCTTTGCTTTTTCCTCATGAGAAAGATGCCCAGTTTCTAAATTAAATTCAAAAGGTTGGCCACCAATAGTAGTAGAAAGCTTTGAAGGCAAACGTTCAGAATACAGAATGATCTTTTCGAGCTCATCCCACCAAAACTGTTTATTCTTTCTTATATAATCAGACGGAACAAAAAAAGTGGCAGGTAGCAAATATTTTTCAAGTAGTGGCTTAGCAAATAAATAATTATCAGAGTAAGCATCGTCAAAAGTAATACAAACACCATTGGCTTCAATCTTTTTATTTTCCAGTTGCCGTACTAGTTCAGGAACCGAGATTACATTGTAACATTTCTTTAAAATCTGTAAATGCTGGTCAAAGTTTTCAGGGGATACAGCAATCTGCCACGGATCTGAATTAGGATTTGCTATGCGATGGTACATTAGCACAATTACCCGATGCTGAGATCTACGGGTAAGTCGATTAAACAAGTCTTTGATCATAAATAAATGATTAAACTAAGCAGATACTAAACTTCTTTTAAAGCCAAAGGTAATGCCGTTGTTGGATCCGGAGCAATTACATTTAAGGAAGAGGGATAGATTGTAAGAGTATAAAGTAAACAACACAGTGCAACAAAAGCCATTTCGGCAGCAAAGGCCGAACTTGAAAACAAAGCTATACATATAAGAGACCATAAAAAGGCACCTACTTTAACTTCAGCATTTTTACTCCAAATAAAGAGAAGTACTGAAGGAATAAACGAAATAACACTTATAAAGCCGCTTAACATATTTTTCATCAAAGCAGCCGTTGTAGATGGCTGTACAGGATATGCGTATAGATTACTCCCATAAAACAATGATAAACCTACACCCAAAACGCTGGTGATTAAAAGTATAGTTTTAAAATGCTTATGATGCCTTAAATCTAAACTTGTAATAGTATTTAAACTGTATAGGAAAATAAGGAAGGCAATCATTGAAGGAAACCAATTTTTTGGAACTCCAACTTGTGATTGTGCTATAACATTTCCAAAGATAAATTCGGTAAGAAGTAATCCTACAGAGGGAATAATGATAACCAGCAGTGTAAACCTAAATATTTTTGAAGACTCAAATTCTATTTCAATGGAACGTAATCCCCTTTGAGATGAATTTAAAGACTTTAAGGCATATAAGGTTACACCTATTAAAAAACACAAAGAACCAAATATTTCAGATCCTTCTTCCAGGAAAAGGAAAAATACAGGTCGTTTCCAGGTTTCAGGATTCGCGGCTGCCTGATGAGATGCGATCTCGAAATTTTCCTGAAAAGGATTACTTAGGTAAAGCAATATTCCAATAGAAAGGAAAAGAAGTGCCATTGAGTTAGATCTCAATCGTTCAAGCGAAAAACCAATCATAAACAAACTAACAAATCCGGCTAAAGCCATAAACATTATCCATCCTGAAGAATCATCCCCAAGAACGGCTTTTCCGGCATCTTTAAATACTAAAGAGTCGCCAATATTTTCATGAACAGACCCTAACTCATCAAACGAAAGCACAGAAAAAATTAATGAAAAAACTATCCACCCAAAATTGAGGTACTGCCGAATCTTTTTGTGCTGACAATCTATTGCAAAACAAACAATACACATTATTGAACTCATAAACAAAAGCATTGAGGAATACCAGGCCGCCACATTATTCTCAGCTCCCAAATCTATTTGATATAAAATATGCTTTAGATACGACTGAACAGGAGTATATCCATTATTAGCAATACAAGTACCGGTTAAAAAGAATGAATTGCAAATTAGAATAACTACTAAAGTATAGTATAAATGGCGTTGTAGGATTGCTATTTTATAACGCATTTTAATTTAAATTCAAAAATCAATCGAATATAATTGTTTATCTGATAATGACTTATGGAATTATATATATTAGGTTGAAAAATATTTGATGTTGATTTCCATTAAGCAAGTGAAGTCAAAGTTATAAACTTTGTGTTGCTTAGCTACTTGGATATGAGTTTTACTATGAAACGCTGATAGGTGTTTTCAAGCCAATAGGCAGATAAAACTGTTATTAAAAGATAACTGACCAATCTAACACTAAATGAATACACAGATCCTGTAAAAAAAAGATTTTGACTGTACAGCACTAATAATGGCATATGAATGATGTAAATACCATAAGATATATTACCAAACCACATTAACACTTGGAAAATTTTCCGCGAAATAAGGTTAACAAAAGTGACATTTAAAAGAAAAAATAAGCTCAATATATAACTGCTTATCGGAACAATATTAGTCCAAAGATCTAAGTGGCCTTTCACCTTAAATACTGAATATAAAGTATATGCTGGTAAGAGTTGAATAATCCAAAGTACTGCTTTATGATATTTAAATTTATAGTTAGAAAACAAGATAACAGCCATAATACAGTAAGGGAGAAAAGAAAAATCGTAAAAATTAATAGCCATTTCGAACCAGGTTTTGTCATCCTTGTAAGGAAAAACCATATCATAGCCTAAAATAGATTCGCAGAACTGATTTATTAGCATTTTAATATTATTTATAAAAGGCAGGCATATCATTAAGAAGAGGAAGCTTATTAGATGCCGGTATACAATTGGCTCATCAGCTTTATTACTCAGGTATCGTGCAATGATTAATCCGCTTGCCCAGAATACAAAGCCAAAACTATAACTGGTTAATAGCGAAGAATTCGTGTAAGGGTATAAAAAATAATTTACCAATCCTGTAAGAAGGGCTGCTATAGCAACTTTTACAGGATTAACGTCGAAATAAGAAATTGGAATAAATAGTAGGTAGTATATTACTTCATAATGAAGGCTCCATATCGGATTATTTTCCTTAATTACATCAGTAACCATTATTTCCAAAAAAGTAAAATTACCAACTATCGTATATACAGAATAAATGCTTTTACTAATTAGTAAAGCAATTATAAGACTTAAAGCATACATAGGATATATCCTGATAGTCCTTTTCTTAAGATATTGAAATAGGTTACTGGTTGAAATCGCTTGCTTATTGCTCAATTGAATAACTGTGCCGCTAATAACGAAATAAATCAGAACACGGAATATTTCCTCATTTAGAAAATATTTAAAAAAATGAGGTAAATATCCTGGGTCAAGGTAGTTTCCGAAATAGATTATATGATTAAAAACTACATATATGGCTCCAAAACCTCTTAATGCGTTAAGCGTAAATACTGGTTTTTTTGACATTTAAATCTATAAGGAATAGGATTTTAGTGAATAGCCAGAATCTTGTTTCTTTTCAAATAGTTATTCTTATAGGCATAAAAATAAGCAGAGTTTAGGAAATAAAGTGTAATCACTTTTATAATTCCAAGCCTATAACGATATGATAATAAATAGAAATGGGAAAAATGTTAAAGCATTCCAAAGAATAATTAATTAGAGTGCTTGAAAACCAGGAAGGATAAATGTATATTTGGCAAATTCCTTTATCAATTTAAAGTGTGTTCACTCAAATTGATTTTGCAATAGAATTAAAGCCCTGAATGTGTAACATACGGCTTTAATCAACTTAAAATCACTAAATGAAATCTGCTTCAAGCAACTAAAGCCTGAAACAAATTACTTAATGTTAGGTTTATACGGTACGTTCTTGATATAGTTACACTTTTTTAAAGATAAAATTATCGCCTCTCAGGATAGAAACTTTAAAAAATATACATAATGTATTACATGCGAAATCTTCTTTTAACCGCTTTTTTTGCCATTATAGTTTTAAGTGCATGCCGCAAGAACGATTATACTATTCTGGAGTCTCACGATAGTGGCCAAAAGTATAATGTATCATTTATCACCTCAAGAACTTCAAAGACCACATCAGTACCGAAGGTTTTAAGTGATGCTAAACCAGAATATACCAGAATCTATAATCTTGATGAAGGCGGTATATTGGTATCTTATAGCAAAAGTGGCAATAAGTTACCCGCTGGAAATTATGTTGCAGTATTCGTTTATAGCAGCACCTCTTTTAGCCGCGTTTATGGCTTAGGTGGCGGC
>JANMZB010000336.1:0-2569 GCA_031382725.1 Sphingobacteriaceae bacterium
TGCCGGTGTCCCCACCGGCATCTCAAAACTCTTAACTTAATGATATTGGTCTCCCGCTGGCGGGGGTAGCTGGTGGTTAAGAAATCTATCTTTCAATAATCACCAAGTTTCAATAATCACCTCTCTTTGGTTTATTTAGCAAAGCGAAGTCTAAATATAACTAAGCCACCAATCTTTTCTGCTCTGCTTTAATCTTACATACCACCGGCAGGGAAAATAAAGTACTAATATAAATCCTAGCCAAATAAGATATACAGTAGAAAGATTATAACCCCAATCAGCAGGAATCTTTTTAAAGAAATTTCCAAGGAAAACATTTAATGGATAGCCAGATAATAGTCCTACCAGTATTTGGACCCCATGAATTAAATAGAGATGTAAAACGTAGTAAAACATGGGAACTTTTCCAAAAACACTTACTATTCTTGAGAAGCGGTTATTCACACCCTCTAATAACCCAAGAGCTGTTATCGAGATACCCAAAGTCATTAAAACATATAGCAGCGATGGTGGGTATTTATGAACTTTAATTACGGCAAGGACATTCTTCCACCATAAATTGGTTTCCTGCCAAGGATATGGGTCTCCATAAATATTGAAAATTCGAAGGATGAGAAAAAACGCTATGCAGCTGAGGCCGATCTTAATAAAAATTCCTTGGCGGATTGCCGGAGTGAACTTAAAAAGGGAACCAAATGCATAACCAACGGCCATTACTCCCACCCATGGAATTAATGGATACATGATAAATATTCTTATAGATGTTGATAGTTGATAAAGCCCTTGCTGATGTAAGATCATCCATATTAAGCTGGAATTATCTCTGCTGCTTACTAATACGCTATCAAATGCATTGTGCCCCACTATGAGTAGCAGGCCTAGAAATAAGACATAAAGAGGTTTTAAGTAAACAGCAGCTGATAAAAAAATCATGCTCCAACCAATCGCCCAAATAACCTGTAAGGTAATAGCTGGATCTGTTGTTACCCAACCGAAAGAGACTACTGTACACTCTAAAAATATCAGCCACAGGCCACGTGTTAGTAATAATATAGATGCTTGTTTAAGAGATTTTCCATTAAGCAACGTTAGATAAACACTTGCGCCCGAAAGAAAAACAAAGGTTGGAGCACAAAAATGAGTAATCCAACGAGTTAGAAATAAGGGTGTAGTAGTTTTAGTCAGATCAAGTGGATCGTAGGGAATATTTGAAAAAAAATCACGTACATGATCCAGAGCCATAAAGATCATGATTATCCCCCTAAGAATATCGATGGCGTAAATTCTGGCTTTTATATCAGACAAAATGAAGGTATTTTTTTAAGTATAATTATACAAAATGTTAGGTATAAAAAAAATATTTTGACCTGCGGTTGGTGTTATCACCATACCGCTGATATTTCGATAAAATCACTACCTTTCAAATATTAAAATTTACTAAATGTAATCTAACGCATTACATGGGTCATGTATAGTTGTGGTACGGTGAAAACACCGACCACAGGTAAAAATAAGACACAGCCGATGTCCTCTCCGAAGTGATTAGCCAGGTATCGAAGTTCATTACCTGCTATACTGAAGCTCGAAAGGGAGCGGTTGTGGCTTCAACAGACTATCCGGGGTCGCATACATCAATTGAAGCCCGCTGTCCCCGTCTTTTTGAAAGTATTCGATACGGATGGGGTAAAACCCTTTCTCCAGCGGGGCGATATAGCTTTTGAGCCCATCGATTCCGTGTATGCCATCATGGTTGACCAGCAACTCATTGTTGAGAAATAATCGGGATCCATCATTTGAGTTCAGAGTTAGAATGTGATAGCCGTGTTGCTTTATCTCAAGGTATCCCTCAATTACACACGCAAAATTCTTCTTCCTGGGCAGACTTTCAATCCAAAAATCCTTGGTGAAATAGCCTTTTTTGGCAGGTTTTAATTTTTTGAAATCGGGAAGCGAGTCCCAACTACCTTCATAATAGGTGTATTTCAATCTTCCCGGCTTAATACTTCCTACTTTCGGCAACGCGGGAAAAGTCTTTCCAGCCTTAAAAGTGCCGGTTGATAAGACGCTATTTCCGGCACGGTACGAAACAGGAATTACCTTTAACACGGTGGGCCCGGTAAGTGTCATTTCCCACTCCATCACCTTTGAAGCCTCTGTGGGTATCGTCCCGTCGGTGGTGTATCTTAAGTTTGCCACATCGTTTTCAAGGAGCCAAACCTTTATTGGTTTATTTGCCAGAATGGTTCCAGTCATCGGATAAAACTCAACCTGTTGCTGGTTATACCCGGTGTAGGTATATTTCATACCATCGTAAAAGGTCTTTAGAGTTACTGATAGATGTGTCTCACCGGGATATGCAACAAATCTCCAATGCAGTCCTTCCGGGGCTTCAGCCTTGAATATGGAGTCCATGGTGGTAATACCCATGCCCTTGTAAGCCGGGCCTTCTCTGCCGCTTATAAAAAGCGTTTTACCGGACGCCGGCAAGGCACTTAAGGTCTCAGAAGCCAACTTATTCATGTATTGATTGTCCCACCAAAAGGAAGGATCGCAAGCCAGATAGGATTCG
>JANMZB010000363.1:0-1313 GCA_031382725.1 Sphingobacteriaceae bacterium
CGGGCAGGGTAAGTACGAGGGCAGAAGGAGAAAATACGAACTCACCATATAATTTTGCGTATACAGGGCAGAACGAAAGAGACACTCCAGTTGATTGGTACTTCAATGGGAAAATCGGAATGTATCCTTTGGTTGAATACAAAGAGGCGACTAGAACGACGAAATACAAGGTGAAAGGGGAATTGTATCCTTATGACGTCTCAATTACCTTAGCGGTCTATCAGCGGTATATTTTGGAGGAACTACTGCCCGATATAGCTCGGAAATTTCCACTGGATATGCGTGCACAGACGATCTGGATCCAACACGACAACGCTCCACCTCATCGGATTGATCAGACTCTTTTCAAATTGAAGTGCCAGGAATTGCAGATTGATTGTAGATTATACTTCCAACCGGCGCAGTCACCCGACATGAATGTTTGTGACCTGTGTTTCTTTCGGTCGATTCAGTCACTTTATTACAAGCTTGGTGGTGGAGGACGAAATACTGAGGTGTTGATTGCTGGCGTTGATAGGCTGTTGAATTATATGATCCAATACATTTGAATCGAGGTTTTTTGAGGTTGTTGATGAACTACAATTTGGTTATTCAGAATGATGGAAGTAACTCGTATCCAGCACCACACATGAGCAAACAGGCACTTGAACGAAAGGGGATCTTACCGATCACGCTACCTGTCCTACCCTATCCTGATTTTGATCTATCTGGAAGCGACGACAAATTTGACGAGGTCGACGAGGGTGACGAGGGTGACGAGGAGAGTAGTGACGATGATGATGATATTATTGACGAGACTGTCGAATGGTTGATTGCTGGTATTGATAAAGACAATGAAGACAACAACGAGAAATAGAAAATAAGAAAAATATTAGTGAATACAACATGGCTACTTGCCATGTTGGGCTACGGCCATTACATCTTCATAGAAAATTAGTATTATTTCAATGTTGTTCCAAGATGGTTGATTGTTTGTTGTTTATTGTTATAGTTGTTGCTGTTGTAAAGTTATTTCTACTTTTACATCGTTGTTGATTGATTTTACAAAGATGTAAAAGTAGTTGTACTCGGCATGTGCTTTTCATAAAGAAAAGTGGCGAGGAATGATGAGGGTGAGGAGTTAAAATTATCGAAAGCTAATTTATCATACACTAATTCTACCTATATATCCTTATTAAATTTTTTGACGTGCTAACTTTTTAATCTGTACGATGCCTACGTAAACTATACATGAAACCGGCAGTTTTTGAGGGACAATAATTTTGGTCAATCCGGCATGTATTGTGAGACTGAGTGGTACATATTTAATAAAT
>JANMZB010000381.1:0-15975 GCA_031382725.1 Sphingobacteriaceae bacterium
AGATTGCAAGCCATAGAAGAATACAACCAATGGATTGCTACAGATGCGATTTCCATGACAATGAAACTTAAGGAAGTTAGGGGAACAAACAAATGATTTTAGAAGTTGCCATACTCTACGTGAAGCTAGGCTTACAAAAGCAGTTTGAAACAGATTTTGCATTTGCAGGACAATACATTAGTTCAATAAATGGTTATATTGAGCATACCCTGCAGAAATGCCTCGAACAAGAAAATAAATATGTTCTGCTTGTTAAATGGAAAAAGCTGGAAGACCATACGGTTGGTTTCAGTCAGAAGCGTATGGTAAATGGCGTGATTTATTACATCATTACTATGAGCCATTTCCGGTTGTGGAGCATTTTGAAAGGGTGATTTAATATACAGATATGGTTAGTTTAAACCGTTATAGGTGAAATAATACAAAATGCAAGTTGAAAACAAACTAGATTCCCTCGCCGCTTTAGGACGATTAAAATCCGTTATTAAACGTACGCCTCTAATTTTCAACGCCGGATTATCAGAAAAATATTCTTGCCAGGTTTATTTAAAAAGGGAAGATTTACAAATAGTCCGCTCCTATAAACTTCGTGGTGCATACAACATGATTAGCCAGTTAAGCCAAGAGCAGCTGGCCAAAGGTGTAGTTTGTGCGAGTGCGGGCAATCATGCACAAGGAGTGGCGTTTTCCTGTAAAAAACTCAACATAAAGGGAGTTATTTTCATGCCTGAGATAGCCCCAAAACAAAAAATCAATCAAACGCGGATGTTTGGAGGGGATATGATCGAAATAGTTTTGATTGGCGATACATTTGACGATTGCCTTAAAGAGGCTCTTGCTTATACTGATGCGCACGACAAAACGTTCATCCCACCGTTTGATAATTATAACATTATTGAAGGACAGGGTACGGTAGGTGTAGAAATTCTCGAAGATCTGCCGGAGACGGATATTGTTATTATCCCGGTAGGTGGCGGTGGTTTATCAGCAGGTGCGGGGTATTACATGAAGGGCGTTAAACCTGATATTAAAATTTTTGGTGTTGAACCTGAAGGTGCGCCATCTATGTCCAAAGCTTTACAAAAAGGTTCTCCGGTTACGCTGGAAAAAATTAATTCTTTTGTGGATGGTGCTTCCGTAAAACGGGCCGGAGCACTAACATTTCCCATTTGTCAGGAGGTGTTAGACGAATTAATATTGATTCCGGAAGGAAAGGTTTGCACAACCATTCTTAAACTCTATAACGAAGATGCGATCGTTGCCGAACCGGCAGGGGCTTTGTCTGTAACCGCCCTGGATTTTTGTGCAGACCAGATTAAAGGTAAGAACGTGGTTTGCGTGCTTAGTGGCGGCAATAACGACATTGAAAGAATGCAGGAAATAAAGGAGCTCTCATTGCTGTATGAAGGCCTTAAACATTATTTTGTGATAAACTTCCCTCAACGCCCGGGTGCGTTAAAACTGTTTGTTAATGAAGTTTTAGGTCCTGATGATGACATTACCCGCTTTGAATTTGTTAAGAAAATTCAAAAAGAATACGGACCGGCATTAGTGGGTATCGAACTGAAATCTGCAAGTGATTATTCAAAACTGATCAGCCGGATGGAAGCTTTCAATTTTGAATATAAAGAGATAAACCACGATCTGACCTTATTTGAATATCTGGTTTAGATACTGTCAAACGCTATAAACTTTTCGAGTATTACCGGAACCGCAGAACCTTTTTTGTAAGCGCCAATATTTCGGTTCACCGCTCTTAATTGAATTCCATCTTTCTCGAGTAAGACCTCTTCGTAAACTCCTTTAAAAAAAGAGTCGACAAGTATATAATTCTTACTGCTCCAACTCCATTTTAATTCTATCCACTCAGGATATATCGCTAAAAAACTTTTCTCAGATTTTACGCCAATTTTTTGACCATCTTCTTTACTAAGCAAATTGCAATCGGCTAAAAGCCGCGAAGTATATGCATTTTTGGGTTGGTTATATAGCTGTTCCGGAGTACCCGATTCGACTATCTCTCCTTTGTTTAAGACGATAATTTCATCAGCTAACGAAAGTCCGTCGACGGGATCGTGTGAAACTAATATAACGGTTATTCCTAAATCATGTGAAAGGCGTTTTATATCAGCTCTTAGATGAGTTTTCAAAGGCGTATCCACCTGGCTGAACGGCTCATCCATTAACAATACTTCGGGCTCGGTAATAATTGCTCTGGCAATTGCAACCCGTTGCTGTTCTCCCCCACTTAAGTCGGATACGCGTTTATTATGAAGATGATCTATTCTTAAGAACTTCATAATTTCCCAGGACTTTTCTTCTTTGTAATTAAGATTTGTGTTGGGGAGCATAGAAGCCACATTATCATATACCTTCGCGTAGGTATTCAGACTGAAATCCTGTGTTACCATCTTCATTGAATCGTGCCCGGGAATTAGCTTTTCGTCGGGGCCCAGGATAATTTCATTTTTGAAATACACAGTGCCACTATCTGGTGCGAGCAAGCCATAAATGAGTTTAAGTAAGGTACTTTTTCCACTTCCGCTTTCGCCGACAATAGCAATCACTTTCCCTTTTGAGATCGATGCCGTGATTTCCTTCACACCTGCAAAAGTGTCTGTTAAATATGTTTTGCTTACCTGCTTAATCTCTATAAACGATTCCATCGACATGCTCAAACTTACAAATTTTACAGTGAGACTTCCACAAGCAAAAAACCCTGCCTTTGAAAAAAGCAGGGTTGAAATATTAATTTAATAGCACGGGCTACCAACCTAACATTATTCCAAAGTTGGTATTCTTTAAACCCTCCCCCCCCTGATTATCCGCAAATACATTGCTATTATAATGCTTTACAAAGAGGCCAAAACTACCGTATCCTAATCGCGCAAAGCCTCCGTATCTTAAAGGATTCAGGTTGAAATCGTCTTTGACTTTCTTCTTTCCTTCATCACTAATCTGTTTAGTCTTTCCGTTGATTAGAAACCCTATTTCTGGCCCGAAAACAAAATGCACCTTGTTACCTTTTCGATCATCTTTACTTCTAAACTGAAAAGACAAAGGAAGTCTGAGGTATGTACTACTAAAGCGATTTTTCTTAAAATTCATATCAGGCTCCTCCACAATTTCTCGTATTGGTTTATCCGGCTGTAGGGTAATATCCTTCTTAAATCGCATGTGCGTCCAATCTATACCACCGCCAATATATGCTTTGATATAATTATTAAAGCGATAGCCCATTTGGAAAAATTCGAAGCCAACGTTATGTGTCTTCCATGAGTGTGTCTCGAGAAGCTGATTCTCGGGAGACAGCGTAAAACTTCCGTTATCAATAAACTTCGCTAACCCCAAATCCATGCGAGCCATCGTAAGTTGGACTGAAAATTTAGATGACGGTTTGTTAGTCTTTGCCTTAACTGTATCGCGACCGCCAATAGTTATTTTGACGGACTTTTTAACCTGTTTAGTCGAGTCGCGCTTTGTCGAGTCGGACTTTACCTCTTGGGCATATGTCGCTATGCCGAAACAACACATTAAAACTATAATAAGATTGGTTTTCATCATTACTTATTCTTTTGCTTGAAATTTAAATAACACAAGATTTAACCCGGAAACCTTCGTTCCTTCGTCATTATCTTCAAATTCTATTATCTTGTTTTTACGTTTATCAACCTTAGCAACCACAAAGTTGACAAGGCTACCCATCGACTTGATCCGCTTGGGTTTTACATCCACATTCTCCATCTCTTCATCAGACTTCTCCCTGAGTGAGATCGTTTCATCAGACAAAATCACCTTTGTTTCAGGCTCCTCAACGGACTCCGGAACTGCGGCAATCACAACCTTTGCAGGCTGTTGCTTTTGAGCCACCTTTTCCACGACTGGTATTACGGCTGATGGCCTTTCCTCTTCAATCACGGCCACATCGCTAACAGAAATACTAATATATTTTTTGCTTTTCGGATTGCTTAACGCACTATCAATTTTCTGATCAGTATGTTTCAGAACCTCAACCGATTGCTCCTCCGTTTTATTCTGATTAACAACAACAGGACTAACATCCCCATGTAAATACATTGGTTCCTTTTGCGCCGAGAACCAAACACCTGCGCCTATCACCGTAGCTAAACTAGCCGCAGCCATCCAAAGTACCGGGAATGTTTGCTTCTTCTTAGCACTTAACTGCTTTGATATTCCAGTCCATACCGCTTTTGAGGGTTTTTCTTCAACATCAGAAAGCTTATCCTGGAAGAACTTATCAAAATCCTTATCAGATATTGGTTGCATATCCATCTTTTTAATTTTTTAAAGGCACTGTGGCCATCATCATCGGAAAATCTTCCTGAGCAGTTGACTGCTCATTTATAAAAAAATTTCCCTCCATCTTCTTTATCTTTTCCTTCAAAATCGCCCTGGCTCTCGATAACTGAGACTTTGAAGCCCCTTCTGTAATTCCGAGCTGCTCTGCAATCTCTTTATGCGAGTAGCCTTCAATTGCATATAAATTAAAAACCAGTTTATATCCTGCTGATAAACTTTGAATTAGGTTCATCAAATCTTTTACTTCCAAACCATTCATATCGAAGGTTACCTGAGGAGCATCAAACACCTCATCAATATCAACTACATTCATCATCCTTTGGTTTTTTCGGTACGATTCAATAGCAGTATTAACCATAATCCGTCTTATCCAACCTTCAAAAGAACCATCACCTCTAAACTCTCCCACCTTTTGAAACACTTTTACAAATCCAACCTGTAAAATATCCTCGGCCTCAAATCGATCTTTGGCATACCGCATACAAACACTCAGCATTCTCGATGCCAGCACTTTATAAAGCAGCTCCTGGGTTCGGCGCTCTGCTCGCCTACAACCCTCAAGCAAATCGTCAACAGATAATTTGCGATTTAAATTCATATACGTTTGAGTATAAGATGGGAGGCGGGTGGAAATGGTTGCATGGAAAAAGAAAAAAGAAGCCTCACCCTAGCCATCTCCAAAGGGGAGGGGACTACTGATATGGGGGCTAGTGGGATTCTGCACATGATTTGCTGAATATAGATAAACATCAATCAATTTGCACATCACCTTTGGCGCATGACATGCTGCACATTTGCATATCAATCAATCCGCACATTATTTAAGCCGATAATATTTATAAATCTTCACTGCGGACATGATAGTGATTGAAAACAATAACAGACCAGTCAGGCCAAAAAGCCATTCAACCGAGCTTTTAAGCACTACGGTAAATACGATTGCGACAAGGAAAATAGTGGCGAGTTCGTTCCACAGCCTTAATTGAAATGAAGTCCAGGTGGGAAGTCCTTTTTTTAATCGCCCAATTATTCGCTGACAGGTAAAATGATAAATCAACAATCCGGCAACGAAAACTAATTTAACATGCATCCAGTCGGCTTGCAGTAATTCGGGATTCAGATAAATCATGTACGCTCCTGCTATAATGGACAAAACCATTGCAGGGGTAGTGATGATATTCCACAACTTACTTTGCCATTCCTGAAGATGACGCTGAACGATCTCGCGTTCTAGTTCAGGCTTTTCGTTTGCCTCGACATGATAAATGAAAAGCCGGACAATGTAAAACAGGCCAGCCATCCAGCTTACCACAAAAATTATATGAACGGATTTTGCGTAGAGATACTCCATTATATAGAACTCAATAGTCGGGAAGAGTGATAAATGCGAACTATATAAATGGTATTGTTTTCGAGCTTGTAGATGATCCGATACTTTTTATTAAGTAATTCTCTTAGATCTCGATTATCAAACTCGGGAACCATTTTTCCAAGCAGGGGAGATAATTTAAGTAATTGAACTTTGCTTAATAATTCCTCTGTGGTCAATGTTGCATAGTAAGGGGAGTCTTTTTCGATATAATCGAAAACATCTTTTAAATCACATAAGGCTTTACGTGTCCAAACTATTTCTTTGACCATGAAGACGCTTGTTTGACAACCTCATCATGACTTATTACATCATGATTTTTAATATCATTCAATCCCTCTTCAACCTTTTCCATAAAAATAAGCTTCTCAATAAGCTGATCGATTTGAAAGCTTTCTGGCATTTGTTCAATAACTTCCTTAGCCTTATTTCTGGTCATACTTAAAATTAAGATAATTAATCTGCCCTAACAACTTAATAACTAAACTCCTTCACCACCTCAATCGCATACTTCACATTATCAAAAGGAATATCCGGCATAATACCATGACCCAGATTAAATATAAAGCCCGGCTCACCTTTCATCCTTTCAAACAAGCGATGGATCCGATCTTTGATCACATTTTTATCTGCATATAATACATGCGGATCAAGGTTTCCCTGCACCGCGATCCCTTGTGGCAGTCGCTTTTTAATATCCAACAAATCCACATTCCAGTCGATTGAAATTACATCAGGCTTAGCTTCAGCCATAAGCGGAGCAAAAACCGAACTTCCTTTACAGAAAGAAATTACAGGAATATCTTTCCGGTTTAAACCGGAAATAATCTTTGTAATATATTGATGTGAGAACTCTTTATAATCATCCCAAGAAAGTGCAAGAGCCCAGCTGTCGAAAATCTGTACAGCGTTTACACCCGAGGCAATCTGCAAATTCAAATACTCGGTAGTAACATCAGCAATTTTGGAAAGCAATTGATGCGCAAGCTCTGGCTGATTGTGGAGCATCAGCTTTGTTAGTTTAAAGTCTTTTGACGAACCACCTTCTACTAAATAGCTCATCACCGTAAAGGGCGCACCGGCAAAGCCAATTAAAGGAATTCGGTTATTCAGCCTTTGCTGAATAACCTTTATCGCATCCGCAACATATTGTAACTTGCTATTCACGCCCGTTTCCAATCTATCTACATCCGCCTGAGTTCGAACGGGATTTGAAAACCTCGGCCCTACTCCTTGAGTGAAACTTAAATCGCCGCCCATCGCTTCAGCGGTAACTAAAATATCCGAAAAAAGAATCGCGGCATCAATGTCAAGCAGATCAACCGGAAGCATGGTAACATCAGCCGCAAGCTCAGGAGTTTTACACATCTCCAAAAAGGAATATTTGTTTTTTATATCCCAGTACTCCTTCATAAAACGACCTGCCTGACGCATCATCCACACCGGCGGGCGGGCCGTTACTTCTGAATTAGCCGCCTTGATAAATAAAGATTCTTTCTGACTATTGCTCACCACCTTTTTGTATTTCTTTGTTTATTTTTTTAATTATGTCTTTCACTCTCGCACTTGACTGAAGCTCCCTGGCTATTTCCAGGTAAGCTCCGGCTTTGGCGAATTCTTTTTTACCAAGATTTAGATTAGCCAGTTGAGTTAGAACGAGTGCTTTTTCGTTTTCATTCTTCAAAGGGAATCGGCTGGCAATTTGAAAATGACGTTCGGCCTCTAACAGATTATCCCGCTTCAATTCAATATTACCGTACATAAATTCATAATAGCCGCGCCTGCTTTTTTTTAACCTGTCGGGATTTCTAATCTCCTTTAATAACTTTTCGGTTTTGATTAGATCCTGATTATGATATGCTTTGGCTGCCAAAACAACGGTACCTTCCTTAAAATAACCGTAAATCACAAACAGAATTCCAAAAGCAATTAATGCGGTGAGTTCATAAATGTGTTCGTAAGCGGTCCACCCTAACAGAAGTAAAGCTACCGCGATAACCGCAATACGAGCTTTTACTGTTAACATAAACCCTTACTGGCTGTCGGTAAATTTATATCCAACGCCGCGAATGGAATGAAAATATTTTGGATTTTTTTGATCCGGTTCGAAGTATTTACGAAACGTGAGGATGAAATTATCAATTGTTCGGGTAGACGGATATACATCGTAATTCCAAACTGTTTCTAAGATCTGCTCGCGAGAAACGGCATCGTTCCGACGCTCGATAAGCAGCTTAAGCAGCATCGTTTCCTTTTTAGTTAAAGGTGTAATTGATCCATCATCATTGCGAAGTTCGAACGAATTGAAATAAATGGTTTTATCGCCAATCTTATAAGTATTTAATTCTTTCTTATCATCTCCCGATAAACCTCTTTTTACCAGGTTGTTTACCCTTAAAATAAGCTCTTCCAAATTAAAAGGCTTAACCAGATAATCATCAGCACCCTTTTTCAATCCGGTTACACGATCTTCGCTGGTATTTTTTGCGGTAAGAAACATGATCGGAACCTCAGAGTTTTCCAGTCTGATCGTTTCAGCTACCTGAAAACCATCAATTTCCGGAAGCATCACATCAAGAATTATCAAATTGAAGCGCTCTTCCTTAAAAATTTTTAAAGCCTTTTTACCATCCATCGCGGTGCTTACTTTGTAGCCTTCCAGTTCCAGATTTAGTTTAATTGCTTCCAGAAGATGGTCTTCATCTTCTACCAGTAAAATACGTTGTTTAGCTGCCATTTGAATTAAAGGTTACCTCAAATATACTTCCGGCCGACCGGTTGTTTTTAACTTTTATTTGCGCCTGGTGATTATCAAGCACCTGTTTTACAATGTATAAGCCTAATCCGGTGCCCTTTGTTTTCCTGGTATCTTCGCTGCCTACACGATAAAACTTTTCAAATATGCGCAGTTTTTCCTCATCCTTAATACCTATTCCCTTATCGGCAACCGAAAAGCGAATAAAATTACTTTCCCGTTGCAACTCAACCTTAATTTCTTCACATGGCGGCGAATATTTTACAGCATTTTCGATCAAATTCGATACGGCCAAAGTGAGCGCAAATTTATCACCTGTTAAATACACATCTTCCTGGAGTATGCATTTTATTGTTTGTGTACTGCAAGTATGAATTTGCAAACGTTCGGCAACTTTAGTTACAAGCTGTGTAAAGTTTAAATGTTCTTTTGGGAAAGAATACGACTGGCTTTCGATCCGTGTAGCGATCAACATATTCTCAACCAAATCATCAAGGCGTTCAATGTCTTTTAGTGAATTCTTCAAGAAAGATTCGATTTTATGCCGGTCTAGTTCGCGTTTTAAAATGGTTTGAAGGTAAAGCTTGATCGACGCCAAAGGTGATTTCAGCTCATGAGTAACAGAAAGCAAAAAGTTGCGCTGCTGGTCGTGAAGCTTTCGTTCTTTTTTTATCGTCTTTTGAAGATAAAATGCCCCTGAAATAAATATGAGGAGGAAAACGGCACCCTCACTTAAGATCATCGTTTTCTTCTCAGGCCTGGCCGCTATCAATAAAGAAGCCCACCATATAAGTTCAGCAAGAACATAAATGGCCAAAAAGTAAAATACAATTAAAGGCTTTCTCATGATTACCGTACCAGGTTTATATGGTTCTTTATATAAAAGAACATTACTTTTTTTTATGGGCGTGCCCCCGAAGAAAATCGGGGTCGGGCTTTTTGCTCCAAGTCCTCGCGCCGATGAAGAATCGGCACTGCGGGCTTTCCGCTTCAATCCCTCACGTATCTCTGCCGCCTTATTATCTAACTTTAATCCGGTGTTAGTTAGTCCAGTGTTGGTGTCTTCACCAACGCAAACACTCTGCCAATCCCTTTCACCTTTTCGCTTTAACCTTTAACCTTTCCTAAAAACCAGATCTAAGCTATCAAAAATAGCCCGTTTAGTTCTTTCCAGTTCAGTCTTATTATGCGCTGCCGAGACAAATCCTACTTCATATCCCGACGGCCCCAAATAAATCCCTCGATTTAATAATTCACGGTGGAAAACCTTAAACTTTTCCATACTTGAGGCATCAATATCTTCAGCTTTCTTAATATCCTTATCACTAAACGCAAACCAGAAAATAGACCCAATCGAAAATACTTTAAACTTATAGTTTTTTGCGGTTGTAAATCGCTGTACAGCCTCCACAAATTCAGCGGTTTTTTTATTCAAATCTTTATAAAATCCAGATCGAAGGAGTTCCGTCAGTTGCGCTATTCCAGCAGCCATCGCCACCGGGTTCCCCGAAAGAGTTCCAGCCTGATAAACCGCACCCTCAGGAGAGACATTACTCATTATTTCTGCAGAAGCACCATACATCCCGACAGGCAAGCCACCCCCAATTATTTTACCATAAGTAATAATGTCGGGCTTTACATCATAATGCTTGGCCGCCCCTTCAAAACCCAGTCTGAAGCCTGTGATCACCTCATCAAAGATCAAAAGACTTTTATTAGCAGAACTTATCTCACGCAAAAACTGAACATACTCCTTATCCTGAATTAAAAGCCCATTATTCGCAGGCACACCTTCAATAATAATAGCCGCAATTTGTTCGGGGAACTGTTTAAAAGCTTCTTCAATAGCAGTTCTGTCATTCAACGGAACTACTATCGTTTCTTCGGCAAAAGATTTTGGCACTCCGGCAGACGATGTCTCTCCGAACGTTACCAGACCTGATCCGGCTTTTACAAGCAAAGAGTCGACATGGCCGTGGTAACAGCCTTCGAATTTTAAAATTTTATCACGTTTAGTGTAACCTCTGGCCAGGCGAATAGCAGACATAACCGCTTCGGTACCAGAACTTACAAAACGAATTTTCTCGATCAGGCTATTATTTTTGAGGATAAGCTCTGCAAGCTCGTTTTCAAGGGCAGTTGGCGCGCCAAAGCTCATCCCTCTCTGCATTACTTCCGTAACTTTCTCTCTTATTTTCGGATGATTATGCCCGAGAATAAGCGGCCCCCAGGAGCAACAAAAATCTATAAACTGGTTTCCATCCGCATCCCAAACAAAACATCCATCACCCTTCTCAATAAAAAGCGGCGTTCCATAAACCGATTTAAACGCCCTTACAGGAGAATTTACCCCGCCAGGGAAATAGGTTTTGGATTTTTCATAGAGCTCAGCAGATTTTTCACGGGAAATATCAGGCTTGCCTGTTGTAGAAACAGGGCCTTCTTCATCATTTGAAAATATTTTTTTGAGAGAGTCAAGCATTGGGGTAAAAATTCAAAGTAAAAAGTTAAAATTCAAAAGATGGCAACTTAGTAAACCATTTTCCTCCCTCTCCTCTGGAGAGGGACGGGGTGAGGCTTTACATCCACCCTTTTTCCAAAATCTCCTTAGCATGATACGTAATAATACTACTCGCACCAGCTCTTGTAAAAGCATACATATTCTCCATTGTTACTTTCTGTTCGTCAATCCAACCAGCTTTTGCCGCAGCCTTAACCATCGAATACTCGCCAGAAACGTTGTAACAAGCCACAGGAAGATTGGTGTTTTCCTTCAGGCTCTTTATTATATCTAAATACGCCAAAGCGGGCTTTACCATTAAAATATCGGCCCCTTCAGCTTCATCTAAAAATGCCTCTTTTAGAGATTCATTCGGATTACGAAAATCCATTTGGTACGCTTTTCGATCACCTTTTCCCGGTGCAGAATCGGCTGCTTCACGAAAAGGGCCATAATAAGCTGAAGCAAACTTTATGCTATAGCTCATGATTGCAGTATTCATAAAATCATTCTCGTCGAGCTTTGAACGTATCCCCGCAATACGCCCGTCCATCATATCCGATGGGGCAACCATATCAGCACCAGCCTCCGCATGGCTTAAAGCCATCTTTGCCAGCACTTCTACTGTTTCATCGTTATGAACGTAATCATCATGAATGATTCCGCAATGTCCGTGGGTTGTATAGGCGCAGGTACATACATCCGTAATAACGAAAAGATCATTACCGAATGCAGTCTTTAATTCACGAACTGCGTTAGCAACAATCGAATTTCTACTAAATGCTGTACTGGCGTCTTCCGATTTATCTTCGCCCACACCAAATAGCAGTACTTTGTTCAAGCCTAGTTTTAATCCTTGTTCAACATCTTTAACCAACTTATCAACCGAGAAATGATTAATTCCCGGCATTGCGTCAATAGGATGTGTAACACCACTGCCTGGAACTATGAAATAGGGATAAATGAACATATCCTTTGAAAGGCGGGTTTCGGCCACCATTTCACGTACAATAGGAGACTTTCTTAATCTACGCGGACGAATATTCATTGTATTCTATTATGAAAATATATTTTTGATAAGGAATTATTAAAGTCCGAAAACGGCTTCTGCCAGACCAATCTCATCCGGAGAATAAGGCAAAGCGTATTTCATGCCCATCTCATCGAATTGCTTACCGGTTGATCGGCCAATACAAATCACTTTCTGACCGGGTTCAATTAAGTTTTCGACGAAGTAAGCCTCAACGTTTGAAGGGCTTGTAAATATCAATACATCGGCATAAATCGGTTCAATATTATCTTCCATAATGGTTTCGTAAACCGGAAGATCAATAATTTTAGTCTCAGCCGACAAAGCCTTTTGAACTGTTCGTAAAGAATCCTTTGCCCCAGGAAACAAGACGGTTTGCCCATTTACAAGCTCCGCGAATTCAGTTGCAATTTCCTTGGTATCAATTCCCTCTTCTTCACCATTAAAATCCGGCACACGGCCAAACTGGCGAAGTACATCTTCGGAAGCTCTTCCTAAAACGCCAAATTTGGTTTTTTTAGATACCAGAGGATTCAAGGCAAAGAAATATTCAATCGCGTTTTTACTGCTGAAGAATATCCAGTCCAAATGTTTTAAAATGTAAGGATCTAACTTATTGATTGTAGGAAAGGTGCGAATCAAAGAGCGGCCATCAATTTCTATATTGTGCTTTTCCATTGCACGGCGAAAATAGCTGCTCTCGGAAATACCACGGGTGATAAATACTTTTTTAGGAAGTTTTCTATCAGCAGAAAACTTAGCAACAATTTTTTCAGCTAGTCCGTCGGTACTTTCGGCTTCTAAAAACAACCTGTCGGGGAATGAATCTTCCTCCTCAGCTTTTGATGTCCACGCCTGATATTTGCCATCTTCCTTTCGGCAATAACAGCCCAAAGGCATGTGGCATCCGCCATTAAACAGATTTAATACCTTACGTTCAACTGCTATCTGCTCTGCAACATCCGCGTGGTGTAATATCTGTAATTGCTCAATTAATTCAGTATCATTATCCCGAACCTGTATGGCTAACACACCTTGCGCCGGTGAGGGAATAAACTCCATCGGCTCCAGTTCTTCAACATAAAACTCACTCAAGTCAATACCCAACCGCTGAACACCGGCTTTGGCAATCATGATCGCATCGTAATCTTCATCACGCAGTTTTTGGATTCGGGTTGGAACATTTCCCCGTAAATCGTCTACTTCCAGATCCGGACGAAGAGATAATAATTGTGCCTTGCGGCGATTTGATGAAGTCCCCACCATTCCACCAAATTTGATGGATAGCCTTTGTTTTATATCAAAACAATCTTTTAAAATAATTAACAATTCGTTGGGATCTTCCCGATCGGATACCGCCGCAATGGTTAATCCCGGGGGGCTTTGAGTTGGTAAATCTTTATGAGAATGTACGGCAATATCAATTTTATTACCAAGAAGAGCTTCTTCCAATTCTTTTGTAAAAAACCCTTTTCCTTCTAGTTTATCTAACCGAAGGTTTAAGATACTATCCCCTTGGGTTTTTATGATTTTCAGCTCGGCTTCAATACCAGACTCCGAAAGCTTATCTTTTACATAATTAGCCTGCCACAAAGCAAGATCGCTACCGCGGGTACCTATGATAAGTTTTCTATTCACAATGAAAGTAAATGAATTAAAGGATTGAGGTTAGCTATTGTTTACCAAAATTTCTTTTGCCATAACCATCGGAACGCTAATGTACTTCTTTTCCATATAGTTCATCACCTTCTCCAAAATTTCGCGGGAATTGGTATCCAGCTGACCAATATCATCGGCAAACACAGAATTCATGGCAACGCTTCTTATTTCCTTTATTTTATTAGGAACCTCACGCATAGCCAGTTCGATCTGGCGTTGCTTTAATAAGGGTCTAAATTCATTGATGCTTACTTCAATAATTTGCTCGGCATGAACAAGTTCATGATAACGCTCCTGCATGTTCAAATTTGCAACTTCCTGCAAACTTCTTACTTCAATAAAATGAACAGGATAAGATGCTAAAACTTCCGGGCAGGTATCGTTTGGAATAGCCAGATCTACAATTACTTTTTTATCAGTTTCGCCGTTTAATAGTGACTCATAAATAGATTTGGTGAGTATGGGATTTACCGCGCTGGTGCAGGTAACAATCACATCAAAACCTTTTTTATAGGTTGAAAGCTGGTCAAGACCGTAGGCATTGCCGTTTAAATCAGCTGCTAACGACTCTGCGTTTTCTAACGTGCGGTTAAAAATAGCAAAGTCGGAGTACTTATGTTTTTGAAGGTATTTGCAAATATTTTTGTTGGTTTCGCCAGCGCCAATAATTAATATTCTTGAATTCGAACACATATTTAAATCGCGAAGTTTGCGGTAGGCCAGAGAAACAACTGAGATAGGATTTTTTGAGATTTTGGTTTTGGTATATACTTCCTTGGCGGTTTTAACTACATGGCTCATTACCATTCGCATATAATCACCCGTAAAGCCAAGCTTTCTACAGGTTTCGTAAGATTTTCTTACTTGTGCAAGAATCTCCTTTTCGCCTACAACAAGGCTTTCTAACGAACAAGAAACACGAAGCAAATGATTAAATGCCTGCTCATCCTCATAAGTACTTACCTTACTTACAAAGTCATCTATCTTATCGCCGGGAATGCAAAAGTTTAAGGTCTGAATAAAATCTTTAACAAAATCGAATGATAATTCCTGCGATGCAGAAAAAACGAATTCAACCCTATTGCATGTTCCGATATAAAAAATTTCAGGAATGTCGAATTTTTCCCTTACACGATTCAACCGGCTTGTTAAAGTCTGGTTACAAATCACCAGTTTCCCTAACTCCTTTAAATCAATCTGCTGATGAGTGAATGCTAAAACTTTTAAATGCTTCAAAGCCTGAAAGTATCTTAAA
This sequence comes from Sphingobacteriaceae bacterium, assembly GCA_031382725.1. Taxonomy (GTDB): domain Bacteria; phylum Bacteroidota; class Bacteroidia; order Sphingobacteriales; family Sphingobacteriaceae; genus Paradesertivirga. The sequence goes on from JANMZB010000381.1 coordinate 14,889, forward strand.
AAAACCCAAAACAAATGTAGATAATAAGGGTTCACGGCGTTGTCATTCCTTTGTCAAACAGAGGTATTTAGAACGCTTATAAATTAATACAGGTTTTTGGGTCCGAATAAATATCCTAAAAGGATGAATATACTCGAAAATTAAAAAAGTAATTCAAAAATTATCCTAAAAGAATAATTTTGATTTTATTTGATAGAGCTTTTAGAAAAGCTGACTCATGTCTATAAACAAAGTTTTGGCCTACGATGATTTAATTGGGAATGTACATAAAGCACCAGGGTTTCTTCTCTGGCAAATAGAAATGTGCTGGCAAAGAGTAATCAATAAAGTTCTTTCCGAACTTGATTTGACCTACACGCAGTTTGTTGTTTTATGGATTTGCGGGTGGCTGGGAAAGTCTGGTAATAAAGTTTATCAGCATCAGGTAGCAAAACATTCTAAGATAGACAGGATGATGACTTCCAGAATTTTGGCGAGCCTTGAAAAGAAAGAGTTTGTCAATCGTGAAAAAATAGATGGAGATGCCAGGGCAAAACTCGTAACTCTGACTGAAAAAGGAAGGAAGATTTTGGATCAATCTTTAAAACTAGCATCCGAAGCGGAGAAAAATTTCTTTAAAACGAATGCTAGCAATTTTGTGGAATCGATGAATGATATTTCAACCGATTGCGATAATTTGTGACAGTATTTTTAAAGATCAGTATTCCAGACATTTCAATATTGTCTAATGAAAGCCAACTTTAGCTTACCACAACATAATTTTGCTTCCAATTGGTTTAATATTATTAATCTAAACTTCTTGTTAGTGTAAATAATTATATTGATAAAAATATTTCACGAAGCAACCATTCCTTGATAATTATCATCTATCTTAAAAAAAGACATGAAAAACTCCATACTAACCGCATTAATCATTATTACTTTAGCTTCTTGTTCTTCCTATAAGATGAGTACTATCAGTAGTCCAGTTGGAATTAAGGATTCAAAAAACAAAAACTTGGTTTTTGAATATGATTCGATGAAAATATCTTACAATTTTTTTGGAGAAGATGGTGCTTATGAAATCACTGTAGCTAATAAGTTGCCT
>JANMZB010000443.1:0-1118 GCA_031382725.1 Sphingobacteriaceae bacterium
ACACTCATTGTTAATGGTAAGCCTTTCATATGGGATGTAGCCAAAATAGCGGACGGATATTTTCATATTTTGCACGAAGACAAAAGTTATAGGGCAGAGGTAGTGAAGACTGATACCGCTACGAAAACTTTCACTATCAAAATTAACAACCGGGTATATACCGTTAATGTAAAAGATAAATTTGATATACTACTTGATAAGCTCGGTATTAGCAACAATACTTCGAGCAAGGTGAACGTAATAAAAGCACCGATGCCTGGTTTAATTATTGATTTAAAAGTAAACATTGGTGATTCAGTTAACGCGGGCGATTCATTACTTATTCTCGAAGCCATGAAGATGGAAAATATCATTAAATCTCCGGGCGATGGTGTAGTAAAATTTGTTAAAATAAAAAAAGGCGACAGTGTTGAAAAAGGTCAGACGCTAATTGAATTTTAAAAGAATTCTATCAATAGTATTATAGGTTGATTGAACCAATGTATCTTTGATATACTCACATGCTAATAGCTATAGCCCCAATAGCAAGAAATAATTTATCAGTTTAAACATATCACAAATGAAAACATCTAGAAGAAAGTTTATGCAGAATGCGCTTAAAGCTATTCCGTTAGCAGGCGCTGGTATCCCTTTGGTTTTTAGTCCTGCCAATGGAGCCGTGGCACGAAAACCGCTCAATGAAACTTTAAAAAATAATGAGCCCAGGTTTATTGCCTTACAATTTTTTCAAGTTGCATTGCCTTATGCTTATAATGCCCTGGAGCCACACATCGATGCCATGACAATGGAAATTCACTATACCAAGCATCATGCAACGTATATCAAAAATGTAAACGAAGCGATTGCGGCTGAAAATATTATTTATACAAATGAAAAAGAATTTTTTGCGAACGCATCAAAACTTTCTGCTAAGGCACGCAACAATGGTGGAGGCAGTTGGAATCATAATTTCTTTTGGCAAGTAATTAAGGCTGGTGGTAGCGGTGCACCTACTGGTAAAATAGCTGATGCCATCAACGGTTCATTTGGTTCGTTCGATAAATTTAAAGAACAATTCTCTAAGGCAGCAATTACCCGCTTTGGCTCTGGGTGGGCATGGTTGGTGAATGATGGTGGTA
>JANMZB010000459.1:0-3541 GCA_031382725.1 Sphingobacteriaceae bacterium
ACCGATAAATCCCATTTCTTTAGTCCTATGTCAGCAGATTGATTATACGATGCGGAAAGTACTCGCTGAATCCATTTCAGTTCATCTGTTCTTTCAACTTTCCAATTGATAGCTGATAATAGAAATAAAGAAAATATAAAGGCAACACCGATGCGGTAGAATATTTTACACCTGTTGTACATAAAGGAGAGACGTTAAGTATATGCGAATTTAATAATTTGTAAATTTGAAACATGGAACCATCATGAGAATTCCATTAAAAACTATGATTAAATTGCTCATGATAGCTCCATGGCCATTAAAAATAAATATATTCTATGGAAATTTCTAAAAAAGCCCGCGTGTGGATTTACCAATCAAACCGCCACCTCACAACCACTGAAGAAACAGGGATAAAAGATATATTATACTATTTTATTAATCAATGGGAAGCTCATGGCAATAAGCTGACTGCATTAGCTGACATACGGTATAATCGGTTCATAATTTTGGCGGTTGATGAAGAACAAGCAGGCGCAACAGGTTGCTCTATAGATAAATCTGTAAACCTGATGAAACACATCGAAAATGAATTTGGGATCAGTTTATTTGATCGGTTTGATATCGCTTATCGAGAGGGCGAAACAATTGATTCTTGCGGGCGTGAGGAGTTTGAGAAATTGATTTTGAATGGGAACGTAACAGAAGAAACAATCGTTTTCAATAACCTTGTTCAAACGATTTCAGAGCTTGAAACTAATTGGGAAGTTCCGTTCAAGAATAGCTGGCATCAAAGCGTGTTTGGTAATTTAATCAATGCTTAACTACTGCCAAGCAGTGCTCAAATTTATCTGGCCGCTGCTTTGCCGAAGGATTGGCATTTAATCAAATTTCAAAAATTTAATTCTTCGCATATTCTGAAGAATTCGATATTGTTTTTGATAGACATAAGCTGTAGGATGGAGAGGTGTCCAGCGTCTGGGATTTGGCACTACCGCAATAAGCAGAGCTGCCTGCCGCTTACTTAACTTAGTCGCTGACTTCTTATAATAAAATTGAGTAGCAGCTTCTGCGCCGTAAATTCCGTCGCCCATTTCAATTACATTCAAATAAACTTCCATGATGCGTTTCTTACTCCAAAGCAATTCTATCAAGGCTGTAAAATAAGCCTCAAAACCTTTTCTTATCCACGATCTGCCAGGCCACAAAAAAACGTTTTTGGCAGTCTGTTGAGTGATGGTGCTTCCTCCACGCATCGGTTTCCCTGCCTTATTCTTTGTATACGCCTTTTGTATAGATTTCAAATCAAAACCCCAGTGCTGCAAAAAATGTGCGTCTTCACCAGCCATTGCAGCGTATTTTAAGTTTTCCGATAGATCATCAAAGTCCCGCCACTTCTTATCTATTTTCCATTTCTTATCATCAATCTTTTGTTCAACTCCACGTTGAACCATCAGCCAGGTGATAGGAGGATTTATAAAACGATATGCCAGCACCCATATAAATGTGATTACAAAAAACCACAATACAATTTTCCTGGCAATTCTTAAGATTTTGAAAAACCTGTTTGATGAAGATTTCCGGGCAGTACTCCTTTTACGCGACATAGGCACAAAAATAAAAAAGGCACTCTTTAAGAGTACCTTTTTAAAAAATTATCAATCAGTAATTAGCTGATCATTAAATGTATTATTCAGCAACTACTTCAAAAGGAACCTGAACTTTAACTTCTTTGTGTAAGTTAAGATTGGCAATGTATTCACCAACAAATTTAGGTTCTGTTTCAAAAGTAATTCTTCTGCGGTCAACATCAAATCCTTCTTTTTTCAATGCATCAGCCACTTGAATTGTGTTTACTGCACCAAATATTTTACCGCTTTCACCCGCTTTAGCACCTACCGAAAGTTTTACACCTTCTAGTCTGGCAGCAATTGCAAGTGCATCATTCTTAATTTTATCTTGTTTGAACTGCGCTTGTTTAATATTTTCCGCTAAAACTTTCTTAGCAGAAGATGTTGCTAAGGCAGCGAAGCCTTGCGGGATAAGATAGTTACGACCATAACCGGGTTTTACCGTTACAACGTCGTCTTTCTCACCAAGGTTTTTGATATCCTGTTTTAAAATAATTTCCATTTCGCTTCCCCCTATTTTAATGAATCTGTTACATACGGCAATACACCAATATGACGGGCACGTTTAACAGCCTGAGCTACTTTGCGCTGAAACTTCAAAGAAGTTCCTGTAAGACGGCGTGGTAATAATTTTCCTTGGTCGTTTATAAACTTTAAAAGGAAGTTTGCGTCTTTGTAATCAATGTACTTGATTCCGTTTTTCTTGAAACGGCAATATTTTTTACGATTATCCTCTACTTTAGGGGCAGTAACGTACTTAATTTGATCTCGTGCCATTATCCTGCTACCTCCTCAGTTTTTTTCTTTTGATTGAAAGCACCACTGCGTTTTTTCTCGCTGTAAGCAATCGCATGCTTATCAAGAGCAATGGTTAAGAATCGCATAATACGCTCATCACGTCTGTATTCAATCTCCAGTTTGTTAATTAATTCACCCGGAGCCTTAAATTCAGTTAGGTGATAGTATCCTGTTGTCTTCTTTTGAATAGGATACGCTAGTTTCTTCAAACCCCAATTATCTTCATTGATAATTTCGGCTCCGTTATCGGTTAGAAGGCCGCGAAATTTAGCAAGTGCTTCTTTCACAACCTCTTCAGATAACAACGGGGTAAGAACGATTAGTGTTTCGTACTGTTGCATGTTCTAATTTTGTTTGTTATAACCCTTTTAAAGGGGAGGCAAATGTAGCAATAAAAACTGTTACAGCAAAGCATTTTAAAAAAAGCATGAGATTGTTTATCAACTACTTGAATGATGTGAAGCTGATGAGATCGGCTTAAAAGTCCTTAAAAATACAAAAGCGCCTTTGGGGCGCTTTGTAAACCTAACCTATATAAAAACCACTTAACTTAACCAAATCTTATGTACACTTATACACTTGTTTTATGAATAGGTTACAAAAATTTTAAAAAAATTAAAATCCCTTTATAGAGTATCTATACATAGCAAAAATACCAGATTACATAATCGTAATTCGCCCACATAATTCTGATTTCTTCTTATTAATTTAGTGGCGATGGATAATTTTATTGTGTCGGCGAGAAAGTACAGACCGGCAACGTTTGAAAGCGTTGTAGGTCAGCAACATATCACTAATACTTTAAAAAATGCTATCAAAAATAATCAGCTTGCCCAGGCATTTTTATTTTGCGGACCGCGTGGTGTAGGTAAAACTACCTGTGCGCGTATCCTTGCTAAAACCATCAATTGTCAGAATTTATCTACTCAGGTAGAAGCTTGCGGCGAATGTGAATCATGCCGGTCATTTCTGAACGGCAACTCTTTTAGCATCCATGAACTGGATGCCGCTTCTAATAATTCAGTTGACGATATCCGGAGTTTAATTGAACAAGTAAGAATACCACCCCAAACCGGTAAGTACAAAATTTATATTATTGATGAGGTTCACATGCTGTCGCAGGCAGCTTTTAA
>JANMZB010000471.1:0-1132 GCA_031382725.1 Sphingobacteriaceae bacterium
CGTTCAACAATTTAATTGCACCATCACTTTTGGTAATAGAATCATTAAACAATGGGTCAATAATTCCTGTCAAAAAATACATTTTTGTCAATGGGGTTCTGCAGGTGACAGCCTTATTCATCATTGCAATTTTATTTGTTTTCTTGTTTGATTTTGTACGGCGATGTTTCCCAGTGGTTTTTAAGACAATATTGTTAGAAATGATTAAATCTTCTTTTTCATCAAACATTCTCTTTGCCATTTGTGTTTTCATCGACGATTTACTTTTACTCTTAAATGCATGGACAATACCTAGATGTTTTCCAATAAACGAATTCTTGTTTTGTTGTTTCATATTTATGTATCAATCCTTTAATAAATAATTGACCTTGTACATCCAATTAGTCATCTACCTAACGATACCTGGCCACTGACACAGATACGATATAGACGGCGGTAATGTTCAACTAATCAATGTATCAGACCTTGTACATAATATTAAAAATCCAATTAACGGTAACAGGTCATTGACACTGAGACGATAAGGACCAAATAATGCACAACTAATCCGATTAAATTAAAAAATATGCAGAAAATAAAAATCAAACAGCAAGATACAATAATTCATCGGTATTATTGCCCACTAAACAGGTACGGAAGTATAAAACATCTAAAAAATTTGAAATGATTAGATGTATTCGTGCAAGATATACATGTTAAAACGACTCAATATTCACTTACCGTTTTCAAACATTTAATTATTCCACTCGTGTGGTTATCCAAAATGAAGTAACACATTATATGAACAATATACAAAGTTCAATATTCCAGAGCAACTCGTTATGTTTAAGAAACATTACAAAACTTGACTGTATCATGATGTTATGGAAAACGTAGAACTTTATGATGACGTAAACATGTATATGTATACAGACTCGATAATTGAGGAACTGTAATTGTTGTTTTTTACGGAAGACTTTGTGAAAAGTAGAAGTAAGTGTGAGTTATGAGCAAAAATTATGTATAAAAGACTCAAATGTACAAACGACTCAATTAAACCTTACCTCGCCATTAATAATTTGTCCCGAATGACTTGTTTCTCTGTGTACCATGAATGAAATAAGTATCCGGTGTGGATTTTACAAAATTCTCC
>JANMZB010000486.1:0-11463 GCA_031382725.1 Sphingobacteriaceae bacterium
GCTAACCGTATATATATTTTCGACACTACGTTACGTGATGGAGAACAGGTTCCTGGCTCTCAGTTAACCACTCCTGAGAAAATTATTATTGCCGAGCAACTGCAATCTCTGGGTGTTGATATCATTGAAGCTGGTTTCCCGATTTCAAGTCCGGGCGACTTTCAAAGCGTGGTCGAACTGTCGAAAGCAATTCGTGAGCCGATTATTTGTGCTTTAACACGTGCAATCAAAGGCGATATTGATAGTGCTGTTGCAGCTCTAAAACATGCTGCACGTCCTCGTATTCATACGGGGATTGGTTCGTCGGACATGCACATCCAATATAAGTTTAACAGTACACGCGAGAAGATTCTTGAGCGTGCAGTTGAGGCTGTAAAGTATGCGAAGCAATTTGTAGAAGACATAGAATTTTACGCTGAAGATGCAGGCAGAGCGGATAATGTTTATTTAGCTCAAATGATTGAAGCAGTTATTGCAGCTGGGGCAACAGTGGTTAACATTCCCGACACAAACGGGTATTGCCTTCCGGAGCAGTACGGTGCGAAGATTCGCTTCCTGAAAGAGAATGTAAAGAACATCGACCAAGCAGTTATATCGGTTCATTGCCATAACGATTTGGGGCTGGCAACTGCAAACAGCATCGCTGGCTTACAAAACGGTGCGGGCCAGGTGGAATGTACCATTAACGGTATAGGTGAACGTGCCGGAAATACATCACTGGAAGAAGTGGTGATGATTTTGAATACCCATAAAGGGCTTGGTTATCACGACAAAATACGTATCAATACTCAGAAAATTTATCCGCTAAGCGGAATGGTTAGCCGCATGATGCGTATGCCGGTACAAGCAAACAAAGCTATTGTTGGGCGCAATGCATTTGCCCATAGCTCTGGAATCCATCAGGATGGCTTTTTAAAGCATCGCGAAACGTATGAAATTATAAATCCTGAAGATGTGGGTATTGACCAATCGGAAATTATTCTGACAGCCCGCAGTGGAAGGCATGCTCTTAAGCATCACCTTGAGCGTTTAGGATATTCAATGGACCGAGTTGACCTTGACCAAACGTACGAACGCTTCCTAGTGATGGCTGATGAGAAGAAGGAAATTAAAGACGACGACCTTTTATGGTTAATGGGTGAAGATGTTGAGGCTAGTCTTAAAAATGGAATCAAAATCAATTCCTTAAACGTTACTTGCGGCGACCAAACGCAGCCCCAAGCAACTGTAAAATTAAGCCTTAAAGGGGAAGAGCATGAAGCTACATCGGCTGGTAACGGACCGGTTAGTGCAACTATTCATGCGATTGAAACTATCCTTGGCCAAACGAATGAGATTAAAGAGTTTAATATTCATTCCATCCATGGTGGAAGTGATGATATAAGTAAGGTGGATATGCGGGTAATTCATGATGATACGTCGTATATGGGCTATGGGTTTAGTACGGATATTGTGAGGGCGTCGGCTAATGCATATTTGGATGCGGTGAATAAGTTTTACGAGGTGGTAAAGGAGCCTCACCCTTAATCCCTCTCCTTTGGAGAGGGAGTTGGTGCGTAAGAGCCCCTATCCCCTAAAGGGGGAATGCAGGGTGCTTAGGCTGGGTGTATAGGGTTGGTGCGTAGGTATGATACTTTTTTAATGCGCTTAGTATTCGCGCTTAAACTCCTCTCCTTTAGGAGAGGGCGGGCAAGCCAGAGCGCAAAGACGGGTGAGGCTCTCCCCCCTAAACCCGGGTGCAGCGGATACCGGCCCAGAGCCTAAGGCCTGCAGGCGTATGAGCGGAACACGGGACTAAAGGTGCAACGAAGACGAAAGTTGCTTTACAAAAAATTGAAATAAAAGGTCTCTCCTATCGTCGAGATTGACAAAGGCTTGAAAGGCTTTAAGTCTGGATGAAAAGGGGATTAACATAATAACAAGAATAAAAAATGAGCAAGACATTATTTGATAAGGTGTGGGACAAACACGTAGTGCGAAAGATTGAAGGCGGACCGGACGTGTTATTTATTGACCGTCATTTAATCCATGAAGTAACCAGTCCGGTTGCGTTTCTTGGATTAAAGAGCCGCGGTGCTACTGTGTTATATCCGAACCGTACGTTTGCTACGGCCGACCATAACACACCTACAATTAATCAGCATTTACCTGTTTCTGACCCGCTTTCGGCTAATCAGCTAAAGGCTTTAGAAAGTAACTCGGCAGAATACGGAATCAGTCACTGGGGCTTAGGTCACCAGAAAAATGGTATTGTTCACGTGGTTGGCCCGGAATACGGTATCACACAGCCGGGTTCGACCATCGTTTGTGGTGATTCGCATACCTCTACGCATGGTGCTTTTGGTGCTATTGCTTTTGGTATCGGTACTTCGGAAGTTGAAATGGTGCTTGCGGCGCAGTGTATTATGCAGCAAAAGCCAAAAAGCATGCGCATCAATATCACCGGAAGCCTTGGTTATGGCGTTACTCCGAAAGACGTTGCCTTGTTCATCATTTCTAAACTGACTACATCGGGCGCTACCGGCTACTTCGTTGAATATGCCGGTGAAGTGTTCGAGAAGATGACCATGGAAGGTAGGATGACGGTTTGTAACCTGAGCATCGAAATGGGTGCCCGTGGTGGTATGATTGCTCCTGACCAAACTACGTATGACTATGTAACCGGTCGTGAGTTTACGCCAAAAGCTGAGGCTTGGGATAAGGCAATGGCTTACTGGCAAACGCTTAGAACCGATGCTGACGCAGTGTTCGATAAAGAATATACATTCGACGGCACTAGCATTGAGCCGATGATTACCTACGGAACCAACCCGGGAATGGGAATGGGAATTTCTAACGCTATTCCCGATGCTGAGCAGGTTGAAGGTGGTGTTGCAACTTACGAGAAGTCGCTTAACTACATGGGCTTCCATGAAGGTGATTCGATGATTGGCAAACCGGTAGATTATGTTTTCGTGGGAAGCTGCACAAACGGTAGAATTGAAGATTTCAGAGCGTTTGCGTCGCTGGTTAAAGGCAAGAAAAAAGCGGATAACGTGACGGCTTGGTTAGTACCCGGCTCTCACATTGTTGAAGCGCAGATAAAAGACGAAGGTATACTGGATATATTGGAGGAAGCTGGATTCACTTTGCGCCAGCCTGGATGCTCTGCTTGCTTAGCGATGAACGATGATAAAGTACCTGCCGGAAAATATGCAGTAAGTACTTCAAACAGAAACTTTGAAGGAAGACAAGGGCCGGGTGCGAGAACAATGCTTGCAAGTCCGCTTGTTGCAGCTGCGGCGGCGGTTACGGGAGTTGTTACTGACCCGAGGACGTTGTTACAGGAGGAATTAAGCATCTAGTTTAAAGCGCTTTGTCATTTCGAGCGCAGCGAGAAATCTAAAGCATTAAGCTAAAAGATGTCTCCTTTCGTCGACATGACAAAACGCCCAATATAAAACGCTTTGTCCAGATACTTGATACCATATACTTGATACTTAAACAAAATGGCTTACGATAAATTTAACATACTTACAAGCACTGCAGTTCCTCTTCCAATCGAGAATGTGGATACTGACCAAATCATCCCGGCACGTTTCTTAAAAGCCACCGAGCGTGTAGGCTTTGGCGACAACTTGTTCCGCGACTGGAGATACAACCCGGATAATACACCAAAAGCAGATTTCGTGTTGAACGACCCAACCTACACAGGTAAAATCTTGGTAGGCGGAAAGAACTTCGGGTCTGGTTCTTCAAGAGAGCACGCTGCATGGGCGGTTTACGATTACGGTTTCCGTTGCGTGGTTTCCAGCTTCTTTGCGGATATATTCAAGAACAACTGCTTAAATATTGGTGTATTGCCGGTACAGGTGAGCCCTGAGTTTTTGGAAAAAATCTATTCGGCAATTTTTGCCGACCCATCAACGCAATTAGAGGTAAACTTACCGGAGCAAACGATTACTCTTTTGCCAACCGGCGAAAAAGAAAGCTTCGACATTAGTGTTTACAAAAAAGATAACATGACGAATGGTTTCGATGATATCGACTATCTCCAAAATATGAAAGTTGAGATTGAGGAGTTTGCGACGCATTTACCATTGTAATTAAAATTTGGGCGTGTCCCCGAAGAAAAATCGGGGTCGGGCTTTACGTTACAAGTCCTCTCCGCCAGCTGGCGGATGTGGGACTTTTCACTTCAATCCCTCACGCAACCTGCAAAAGCAACGAAAGCAGCACAATTAACCAGACATGGAAAGACGCAAAATAGAAATAATGGATACCACTCTTCGCGACGGAGAGCAGACATCTGGCGTATCTTTTTCTATTTCAGAAAAGCTTACCATTTCGCAATTGTTGCTCGAAGAACTTCAGGTTGACCGGGTGGAAATTGCTTCGGCCCGGGTGTCGGCCGGAGAGTTTGAGGCGGTGAAAGCCATCACAAATTGGGCGGAGAAAAATAACTATCTGCACGCTATTGAAGTATTATCTTTTGTAGATAATGGCGTTTCCATTGACTGGATGAAACGCGCAGGGGTTAAAGTTCAAAACTTACTCTCCAAAGGTTCGTTGAACCACCTCACCTATCAGCTCAAGAAAACACCTGAGCAGCATTTTTCTGAAGTTGCAGCTTCTATCGCATCCGCGAAAGCGGAAGGCATAGAAACCAATGTATATTTGGAGGACTGGAGTAATGGTATGCGTAATTCGCATGATTATACCATGCAATATCTCGGGTTCTTATCAACTCAACCAATCAAACGGATTTTATTACCCGACACACTGGGGATATTGATTCCATCCGAAGCTTTTAAATTCATTACCGAAATCAAATCGAAGTTTCCAAACATCCATTTCGATTTCCATGCGCATAATGATTATGATTTAGGAACGGCCTGTGTGTTAGAATCGGTAAAAGCCGGCATTAACGGTTTGCACCTAACCATAAACGGGATGGGCGAGCGGGCTGGCAATGCGCCAATGGCCAGTGCGATTGCGGTGATCAACGACTTCCTTCCTGAGATAGAGATTTCATTAAAAGAGTCTTCCATCTATCAGGTAAGTAAGCTAGTCGAAACCTTCTCCGGAGTTCGCATTCCATCCAATAAGCCTATCGTTGGCGAATATGTGTTCACGCAAACCGCGGGAATTCATGCCGATGGCGACAATAAGAAGAATCTCTATTTTAACGATTTGCTTCCAGAGCGATTTGGCAGGAAACGTAAATATGCCTTAGGCAAAACATCTGGTAAAGCTAATATTGAGAAGAACCTTCAGGAACTTGGCCTCAAGCTAAATGATGAGGATTTAAAAAAAGTAACTCAGCGGGTTATTGAGCTAGGCGACAGAAAAGAAACCGTTACTAAGGAAGATTTGCCGTACATTATTTCTGATGTTTTGGATAGCAATCTCTACGAAGAAAAAATAAAAGTTGAGGCTTATGCCTTAACTCATTCAAAGGGCTTAAGGCCATCTGCAACTATTTCAATTTGCATTGATGGTAAAATGTATGAAGAAAATGCGCAGGGCGATGGCCAGTTTGATGCGTTTATGAATGCATTGACAAAAGTCTACACAAAAAAGAGCATGACTTTGCCAAAGCTGGTAGATTATGCCGTTCGCATAGCTCCGGGCAGTAGCTCTGATGCTTTGTGCGAAACCGTAATTACCTGGGAAACCGAAAGTAAAACTTTTAAAACTCGCGGCTTGGATTCGGACCAAACGGTTTGTGCCATTAAGGCGACGCAGAAGATGTTAAATATTATTTAATTATAGAGACGGATGCCTTTAGGCGATTTGCATAGGCGAGAAATCCGGGCGGGTGGGGCTGAAAAGAAATGCGGGCCAGGGTGTTTTGCCTGTGTAGGGGAAGCATATTTCTTTTCTTGACTTTTTGCCTACTTTTTTGTCAAGAAAAAAGTAGGTTGCCCCCGCGGCATAGAGCGGACAAAGAATAATGATTTATTGGTTGGGGCACCAACCAAGGCTCAGATACTATGATTGAATACACCATCGAAAAAAATTTAGACCCTGAAGAGTTTAAACAAGTTTTGATTAATTCAACACTAGGAGAACGCCGGCCCGTAGATAATACTGAACGAATAAAAGCGATGGTCGAAGGTGCAAACCTGATAGTTACAGCAAGGCATAACGGCCAGTTAATTGGTGTGGCCCGTTCTTTAACAGATTTTGTATTCTGCACTTATCTTTCCGACTTAGCGGTTGACGAAAAATATCAGCACCAAGGAATTGGTAAAGAGCTTATTCGCCAGGTAAAACTAGCAACGCCACAGGCAAAACTGATTCTTTTATCAGCCCCAAAGGCAGTTGAATATTATCCTAAAATAGGAATGACAAGGCATGATCATTGCTTTATAATTGGAGAAGTGGAGGAGTTGCGGTAGAATGCTGGAGGCTAATTCCATACGATTTTGCAGTGCAATTGAATAGTAATAATTCTTTAAATTTGTTCTATGAGAACTTCAAAAATCAATACAACAATAGTAGATGGTTATATTGGGCTTTTAGATAATCTAAGCACGAACGATAAGCTGGATTTAATTTCCAAATTATCTGACTCTGTTAAAACAGATTTAAAAAACAAGAAGTCATTATTCAGGGAGTCTTTCGGTGCCTTTATTTCAGATAAATCAGCTGAAGAGCAAATAGAGGAAATTCGTAGCAGCAGGGTTTTTACCAGAGAGATTGAACCATTTTGAGCAAGTATCTCCTTGACACCAACATTGCTGTTTTTTACATGAATGGCAAATTCAATCTGGAAAACAAATTCGATGACCGCTTCCCCGAAAATTATTTTATTTCGGAAATCACTTTAGCGGAACTGAAGTTTGGTATCGCAAATAGCGAAAATCAGGAAAAGAACAAAAAATCATTAGACAAATTTCTAACGGGAGTTCAGGTCTTACCTATATTTCACTCTCTGGATTTGTATGCATCTGAAAAAGCCCGACTTAGAAAAGCAGGGACACCAATTGATGATTTCGACCTTTTAATTGGTGTTACATCCGTAACGCATAATTTTATAATGGTAACTAATAACACCAATCACTTTAATAGAATTAAAGGAATAATATTAGAAGATTGGACTAAATAATTTAATACTTATAATCATTTTTCATACCCATACACTTTAAAAACAATGAAATTAAATATCGCCCTTCTTGCAGGAGATGGAATAGGACCTGAAGTAATCGACCAGGCTGTTAAAGTAGTAGATGCTGTATCAAAGAAATTTGGACATGAAGTTAGCTGGACCTCTGCCCTAACCGGAGCAGCGGCAATTGATGCCGTTGGCGAGCCTTATCCAGACTCAACGCATGAGGTTTGTATGGCTGCTGATGCAGTTCTATTCGGAGCAATCGGTCACCCGAAATATGATAACGACCCTAAAGCGACAGTTCGCCCGGAGCAAGGATTGCTAAAAATGCGCCAGAAATTAGGCTTGTTCGCAAACGTTCGTCCAACGTTCACCTTTCCTTCATTGATTGATAATTCTCCCTTAAAAAGAGAGCGTATCGAAGGTACCGACTTAATCATTTTACGTGAATTAACGGGTGGTATCTACTTTGGTGAGCGTGGCCGTAAAGACGATGGCAACACCGCTTTTGACACTTGTACTTATACTCGTGCAGAAATTCAACGCCTTGCTAAATTGGGTTTTGAATTAGCAATGACTCGTAGCAAAAAACTTTGCTGTGTAGATAAAGCTAACGTTCTTGAAAGCTCTCGCCTTTGGAGAGAAACTGTTCAGGATATGGAAAAGGATTTCCCTGAAGTAGAAGTAAGCTATGAGTTTGTTGATGCTGTTGCGATGCGTTTAGTTCAATGGCCAAGCTCTTATGATGTATTGATTACGGAGAACTTATTCGGCGACATCTTAACTGATGAAGCTTCTGTAATTTCAGGTTCAATGGGATTAATGCCGTCGGCTTCAAAAGGACTTCACACTTCTTTATATGAACCAATTCACGGTTCTTATCCTCAGGCGGCTGGAAAAGACATTGCTAATCCGTTGGCAACAGTTCTTTCAGCTGCAATGATGTTTGAGGATGCTTTTGGTTTGAAAGAAGAAGCAGAACTGATTCGTACTGTAGTTAACAAATCTTTAGCTGAGGGCATTGTGACTGAAGATATCGCAGGTAAAGAAGGAAAAGCCTACAAAACCAGCGAAGTGGGCGATTGGCTGGCAAAGAACATCTAATACTTTAATAATAAGAAATAACTGACCCGCTATTTCTGAATAGCGGGTTTTTTTATGAACTGTTGTCATGCTGAGCGGAGTCGAAGCATACTTGAACCAGGCTTACGCACACTCTTCAATTCCGCTCAGAGTGACAATGTGCATCAGAGTGACAACGCCATAACATTATTAACATGAATAAAGAAATTAAAAGAGACGGCCAAACCGCCAACAACATTTTCGACAACAGGTCACTTGAAAAAGATTATAGAACCTTAGTGCCAATTCTCACACAAGGGATGAAAGTTTTGGATGTGGGTTGTGGAACCGGCGCTATATCAAAAGACATTGCAAGACACGTTGGCCCCACGGGCAAAGTTACAGGCATTGACAATACTGAGGCCTTCATTATCAGCGGGAAAGAATATATAAAGAGGCTTCGAATCTTAAGCTCATCCATACCGACTTATTTCAATTCGAAACGGAAGAAAAATTCGACCTAATTGTTTCTGGAAGAACTTTACAATGGCTGAGCAATCCTCAGGAGGCAATAGTAAAAATGAAGAGCATGTTAAAGCCTGGCGGCCAGATATCTATTCTCGATTACAATCACGAAGCTATTGAGTGGCAACCCATGCCTCCTGAAAGCATGCAACGATTTTACGCAACATTCTTAAGATGGCGCGCTGATGCCGGCATGAATAATCATATTGCAGAGGATTTACTCGGCTACTTTGAAGAAGCTGGCTTAGACTCCATTCAAGTTTTTAACTCTGACGAAGTATATCAAAAAGGCGATGAAAATTTCCTCCCTAAAATCGGCATATGGGCGAAAGTAGCCGGCTCAACTCAGATGGTGGAAGAAGGGTACTTAGATGATAAGGACAGACTGCAAGCTATAGATGAATACAACGTATCCGCCCGACCAACTACATCTTGCCAGCCTCAACTAAATTTTTAAAGTTTTGCGGATAAAGTTCTCGAATGTTTTTATGATTGATGCTCATGATATTTTGCAGGGCATATTTCAGCCACTGGAAAGGGTTCACCTCATGTTTTTTGCAGATAGCAAAAAAGGAGTAAATCATACCCGCTCGCGCGGCAGCATCATGAGTTCCGGCAAACAAATAGTTTTTGCGTCCCAGGGCGATAGGGCGAATGGCATTCTCAATGGCATTGTTATCAATATGAAGGCTGCCATCCTTCAAATAGGCACTTAACTTATCCCAGCGATCCATACTATACCGCATGGCTTTACCAATCTGACTTTTAGGCAAGGTGCTTTTTACCTCGGCAAAGATCCATTTTCCCAGTTCGTTGAGTACCGGAAGGGATTCATCCAAACGCAATTGTTTAATCTGATCTGCATTTAGCTGTTCTTCTTTAGCTTTTCGTTCTACCGCATAGAGCTGCTGAATGAGCGACAAGGCTTTGGTGGCCCTGATCTTATCGTTATCCAAAGCCCGTTCGAACTCTCTTCGGGCATGCGCCCAGCAGGCAAGCGGTGTTACTTCGACCCGCTGACCGATTTTTTCGTATACGCCGTAGCCATCACTCTGGAGATACCCTTTAAAGTTAGCCAGCATGTCTTTGGTGGCCGCCGAGCCACGGGTAGGCTGATAGTCCATCAGCACCAGTCCGTCCAGGGGAGCATGGTAAACCCAGTACCAGCCCATATGGGTAGCACCTTTCTTTTCGCTTTCCAATACTTTTATTGAGGTTTCGTCGACCTGCAGATACCCTTTTGCTTTAATATCGAACCTGAGCTGCTGATAAAGTGGTTCGAGCCGTTCTAGCGCTTGTTTTACCCAGCCTTCGATGGTAGAAGAGGCAATGGGAATACTTTCCCGGGCAAAGCGTTGTTTCTGCCGGTATAGTGGCAGATGATCCATGTATTTATCAGTTAGAATCATCGAGAGCAGTCCTGCTCCCGGAATCCCTTTGTCGATTACCCGCTCAGGAAGTTCTCCGGTTTTAACACCTTCAAAGTCTTTCCCCTTTTTAGCGGCATATTTATAACGGATATACCGGCGGATAAAGAAACGGGCAGGCTCGCATTCCAACTCTTCGGTTACTTCTTTGCCGATGCATACCATTTCGGAGAGGTCGCCTTCCGGATGGATTTCGATTTCTTCTACCGGAAGATGTGCAGGCAAGGCAGCACGGCCTTTATGAGCCGATTGTTTTTTACGGGTATACGTAATTTGTTCTTTAATTACCTCTTCCTGCTTAGCCACTTCTTCTGCCGGAGCTTCAAAGGGTAAAACACCTTGTGCCGGGTCGCCTTCGAAACGTTCGCGCTTCTGGCCGAACTGCATGCGTTTGAAAAGTTCTATCTGAGATTTGAGATAAGCAATCTCTTCCTCCTGTTTGAGGGCTTTTTTTTCAAGGGAAGAGATGAGTTTTTGATGAATTTCCATGGCGGCATCTTTCTTGTGTAAAAGAGAGACTAAATGCTCTTTCGGGAGGGTTTCCAGTGCCAGATCCATGGCATGAAATTACTCAAAAACCTACGTTTAAGCAAATAAAAATGCACTTTTTTATACCTGATAGCGGTGAAATTGGCGGCTCTTCTGAATCTGTATTCCCTCGATCATCAGTACCAGATCGGCCCAGCCCAGCTGCTCTTTAGCTGGTGCGGGAAAGGTACCCTGCTCCAGTCGCTTGTAATACAAAACAAAGCCTCCGTGTTCCCAATGTAACAGCTTGATGTGCGTGCGCTGCCGGTTAAGGAAAATGAAGACTTCGCCGCTGGTGGCACTCCGCTTTAACTCCGAGCCTACTAAGCCGCACAAACCATCAAAGGATTTACGCATGTCACAATGCCCCTGGTAGAGGAAATACCGGTGGGAAGAATTCAGGCTGAACATTTACCAGATGCGGATCAGCTCGGAAAGAATGTGCTTGCCCGGGGAAGACGTTTTTAGCCGTACTCCATTGGGATAGATGAGCTCAATTCCTCCCGGGGTCGGTTGAGCGGGAGGAGTGATAGCTATGAAACCGATCCCCGGCTTCGCTTTGCTGCGTTTCACCCAATTGGCAAACGTTGTCCGTTTGATTCCCAGCTTTTCACAATATGCCTTTTGTGTCAATCCGCTTTCTCTCCATTGTTGCACGGCATGGCGCATCTCTTCTGCTTTATTCATGCAGCAAAGAAAGCGTCCTGGAGGGAAAATGTAAAGATGGGGTTGGTCGGGTGCTTACGTTACAAACGTCACATTCGTCTTGCGAGATTAAATTCCTGTTACCTAAAAAATGGGGAATAATATGAGATGCGCTTTTAA
>JANMZB010000555.1:0-1252 GCA_031382725.1 Sphingobacteriaceae bacterium
CCGAATAAGCAGCCCTCGTCGTTTCTTTGACTGAGCAAACATGGACGACAATAAATACCAGTTAAGCACGGTTGAATTCTCAGGAAACAAAGCTGATCTTTGTTTTTTGGGCACCGCGCTTCCTCAGTTATGCTGAGCATAAAGGTTTTGTTGATATTCTACTCGGTACCGCCAAGCCAGTGGATCGCAGTAAAATACTTGATCCAATCACTGATGCAGAACAGCTTAAAGGTCACAAGGCTCATGCAGCAGCACATAGTGCTTTACATGCTGCTTGTCGTGACACAGAAAGTTTCAATGCCATCAACAATGCAATCACCCTTGAACAACCTCTGGGCGATGGACATCTTGCATGGTCCAACTTACAAACGATATTTAAACCAACCAGTACAGCTCAAAAGCATGAACTAGAATATCGCTTTGCTCAATGTGTCCTTACAAAAGACACCAAAAATCCAGATGAATGGTTTTCTGAGTTGGATCGCATCCGTTCTCAGCTAAAGATGGATCATAAGGTAGACTATGATGACGACAAACTCATCTCGCAGATTATTTACAACGTCACTCCTCCAGCTTATCAAACGACAGTGGAACTCATCAAACGGGAATTAAATCGCAAAGTTAAAGTCACTTTGGCTGAAGTCCAAAGAGACCTCAGACACATCTATGGTACCATTCAACAAAATCAACATACAGGTCGACTACAACACAACAAAGGCCGTCATAACCCAAATGATACCTTACGTGCTGCATATCCTAAAAAGACTAAATCTGATTGTCGCATTTGTGGAAAGAAAGGTCATAAAGCCACTGATTGTTGGGATCACCCTAGCAACAAAGATAAAGACAGACGAAATCGTAACAGCAAATCACGCAATCCGACTCGTCCACCACACTTCAACCCTCCAGCCGCAGCTCATGCAGCCACAACGCAATCAGAGCGCCCCAGAGTGACTTGCACGTACTATAACAAGCCTTATCATACAGAAGATAAATGTTTCAAAAATGCAGCTGATCTCCGTAACCGGACCTCCAGTCGAGACTCTGCTGAACTGATTCTCATTACCACCCACTCTGCCTTTAATGTTTCAGAAAATGATACATCCAGTAAACTTGATGAAGACTTATTCATTGGTGATTCTGGTGCCACCTGTCACATGCGTTATTCCTCTACCGGCATGACAGATTAAAAAACCTTGTGCTACAGAAGTCACTGTGGGAAACAATGCCGTCATGAAAAGTATAGCTCGAG
>JANMZB010000593.1:0-1090 GCA_031382725.1 Sphingobacteriaceae bacterium
TATAGGTAAAAAACCTATAGTGGTTTGCCAAAAGTACTATAGTGTTTTGAAAATTCGACTTTTTGATTTTTTAAAAACCGCCTAATTTCTCTTTTTAGGCACTTTTCATTTTTCCCAAAAAATATCGCTATAGGTAAAAAAACTATAGTAAACCTATAGTCCTGCTCCTTCCACCTTTACATCATCAGAAACACAAAATCTTATGGAAGCAAAAGCAGAATGCGAATTTCTACAATCCAGGATTGAAGACATTCACCGAACCATCTACCAAAATCCAAAACAAGAGAAATATCTCAGAGAAGATTTGGAATACTTCGAAGATGAATTGCAAGCCTTGAACCAAAGCAGATCGCTACGCACGGCACAGCGAAAAATCAAAAAGTACCTCAAGCTGCCTGCATCTCAAAAGAACAATAATCAACTCTAAACAACTTAAATCATGAAAGCAAGAACCCTAAAGAATGCTCCGGCAACTTTTTATGAAGGTAGTGAACTACCCACCGAAAAGTTGCCAACTGAAATCAGAACCCTACTGGAAGGAACCATTGACAACATCCAAGATCAGCTTAAAATGCTCGCAAGAAGCAACAGACAGCTCAAGCAGCGACTTAGACAGGCGCAGCAGGCTTATAGGAGGCTACATAACAATATCTCTAAACAACTCAAAACGTCTTGAAAGAACCCTCGGCAACTCGCCCGCATGTCTTCATTAACTATTCTTCATCTATAAACAAAACACCATTATGAACCAAAATCAAAAAATCATCAGGATACGACACTATAATATGAAGCAATTGATAAGCCTTTATGGAGTGGGGTATAAAACCCTCCGAAAGTGGTTAAAGGCGCACGAAGACTATATTGGCTTGAAAGTAGGCAACTTTTATAGCTTTCGTCAGGTCGGCATCATATTCCAAAGATTAGGTCTTCCTAAAGATTATGTATTGACAGAGGAAGAGGAAAATCCACCCACTGAGCCTTGAAAATCGATGTCCTAAGTTGGCCTATCTGTGGAATGTTAAGGAATGGTATTGCCGAGATGTCCTGAACTAGGTAAGGTGTTTCAAAACCCTTTGCACATTTACATCAC
>JANMZB010000600.1:0-1002 GCA_031382725.1 Sphingobacteriaceae bacterium
CCGGATGCCGCAGAAGCGATACCACACAATGCTCCGGAACCTCGAGGGCAAATAGTGTCGACAACCTGCTTCGTCGATGCCGATCATGCTGGGTGTCAGGCGACATGGAGATCACACTTTGGTGTATTTTTATATCTTAACAGGGCACCGATCTTGTGATTCTCGAAGAGGCAGAATACGGTGGAAACATCCACATTCGGTTCCGAGTTTGTGGCCTTGAAGATAGCCGTGGAGCTTATCGAGGGTCTACGATATAAGCTCAGGATGATGGGTGTTCCTCTGGACGGACCTACGTCAGTATTCTGTGATAACGCGGCAGTGGTTATAAACACCACCGCACTGGAATCAACATTAAAGAAGAAACATAATGCTATCGCGTATCACCGAGTACGTGAGGCAAATGCAGCAGGTATCATCAGAATCTCCAAGATTGATGTAACGTACACTTTAGCTGACATACTTACCAAACTACTACCTGGCCCACGCCTCCGGGACCTTTCCTGGAGGAGACTGTGGTAACCTGGGTGGCATTGGCCCCCGGTCCAAAAGGGTCAACCCCTATAAAGGGACAGCCTCTGACCGTGACTTATGGTAGCAAGTTGCACCATGTTATGAGTTTCCCACAATTCACCTTGAGGGGACTGATTAAGTACGGCCATATGTACTGTATCTGGCGATAAGCCAGCATTACGGGTCGCCAGTTTAGACTGATCACCTAAACGTGGTGTACCAGGTAATACGCACAATCTAGAATACTAACAACTACATAAGCCATAGGTTATGCTGTCTACGTATATTTCCTACCTATGCTAGTATTAAATCATTATTATTACTGGTACAAGTAGTAGTAGCAATTCGCGTAAGAAAACCATAAAATTTTGTTTTTTATGTATTCAATTTATGTGAATTTTAATTATCATAATATACAAGTAAAAGTATAAGTACAAACACTGGTTGATTGTAATGTGTAGGTGTATCGTGTGTTCAGTATTGGTATGAGTA
>JANMZB010000610.1:0-1033 GCA_031382725.1 Sphingobacteriaceae bacterium
CCACTATTGAATATTTCTTTAATAACTGCGTCTTGATCTGGGAAATTAGCCACCCAAGCTCCAGTAATGTTGTATATAGGTCCTTGTGATTTCCACCATAACAACATATTGCTTGTATCGTGGATAACAATGTTGGGTTGATCTTGCAAAATTGTTTTCAAAACTGTACTGTTCTTAGCAACGTTGTAGAAAAAAGTTTTGTGATAAAATTCCTTCGTCTTGGATTTCTTCAAGACTTGACAGTAGATAGGATAAAACTTCGAGGACATGCATTTACCTATTTCGTCTATTGTTGAGAGTAGGAACGTTCCAATACCGTAATTTCCTGAAAATGTTTTATCTTGATGAAGTTTGTTGGATACTCCGATGAGAATTAAGTAGTTGTAATTTTGCTGTGGATAGAATATTGCACTGGCTATTATAGAATCATGGAAAAGCTTTGTTGATCTTTTTCCTTTGATTTCCTTTTGTTTTGCCGTGACGACGATCATAATCAAATCGTCGATTGAACAAATTTGTTTTATTCGTTCGTCCATTTGAGAGTCGATGAATATATTACAAAAAAAAGAAGTAATCATTTCTTGAAAATTCTCAAATTCTGTAGGAACCAAAATGTAATCATTTGGTATACTTTTGTTGGATCGGAATGCTTTTGAAGTTCCTATATATACATCATAATCACTAACGTGGGAATCTTTCACGATGGGGGAAATTGCGTTGATGAATGTTGACTGAACTTTTGTATTGGAGAAGTATTCGGATACTAGTTCACTCATTTTATTCTTGATGATTTTCGCTTGTTGAATTTTATTCCGAATTTGACTACGTTTTTGTTTCCCAAACGTATTATTTTTAATAACGTCGCCCATATTGAACAACCGATGACAGATATGATTCTTATATGAGAGTAATCCGGAGATGTCGTTAATCACCAGACCGCGTCTACACACAATTCACACAGGTGTTATCAATTGTCGTTAATATGGCTTTTCTAAAGCTTGTTGGAAGACTGAATAACTTCTACGAATGAGAT
>JANMZB010000037.1:0-1963 GCA_031382725.1 Sphingobacteriaceae bacterium
GAGGATTCACCAGGTATCTCGAAAGTAGGGAAACCGCAACGATGATGTCTATTCGTCCGAGTTCGCAGATCCATCTTAAGACGCCAATCAACCCTTGGAAGTATGTCGTACGCTCACCATCCAATTCTGGACTTTGATCCAATTCTGGCCTATAGCCATTGGATAACGGTGTGGTACACTTCGTTGGCAGTCGTTTATCGACCTGAGCCAATTCGGTTTCAACGTCTGCAATGGCGCGATCGACATATGTGTCGCTGGACATAGCCCATCTGTGTTTGCCGGGGTCTTCGGCCCCCTTTATATAGAATTTCTTTATTTGTGCCCCTAGATACGTGGTTGGCTCCTCCACACTTCCAGCTTTCAGCTGATACCGTGACTGGAGGTAGTCCATCACTTCTTGGGGATTTATGTCGATACACAAGATATCATCAACATAGCACAGTACGTAAAGCCATACCTTTTCTCCATTAGGTTTGCAACCTGGCTTCATCCATACGTCCGGATCAGCGGTACAATTCTTGTAACCATGATCCCGTAGAGTGCCGGCCATGTGATCACGCCACCTGGCGCTACTTGTGCGTAGGCCATACATCGCACGGACTATGATGGCTGGTCTCCCGACATTGCTGCCAAACTCATGTCCTGCTATGGTGTATACCTTTTCCTTTGTCGGAGCGTCGAGGTAGGCCCCCTGAACATCACACGCTAGTATGTCTAATCCGTTCAGGGCCGCTAGTAGGAAAGCTAGCCTGACACTATCTCGGGACACGACGCTCGAGAAGACCATGTCATCAGTCGGGCTCGTCTGATGTCCTCCGGCAACTAGTCTTGCCTTCCGTGTCAGATCCATTTTGACGTCAAATATCATGTGACAATCAATCTTTTGGTATCCTATCGGTGCCTTATCATCATCCCGGAACTCAAATGCGTGCTGAACATTCTTCATTTCCTTATCGATTGCCTTCTTCCAGAGATCCGTGCCGAACTCCCGGTCAATTCTTAGGGCTTCATTCACGCTTTTCGGCAGCATCACACCGTACTTGTGTGTCTTCTGCCAGTATTTGGTCTTCACCTTATTGATGATGCGGTCGCGTTTGCGAAGTACCTTACGTACCCACCAAGAAAACGCAGGTTCCTCTGCAATCTTGTTAGCCACTGCGTACTCGGCTGTTTCGACAGGGTTGGACTCCTTCAGGTCCTTTAGAGGTACCCAGGTGCTAGAGCCGTCCTTCCACTGTACTAATAACTGCCATCCTTTAGTGGTGATTCGGGGTTGTTTCTCCCCACGGACGAGGATAAAACCATCGTCCATCTGCACGGCATGGCCGTTCCGCTGATGATCAATGATCTCACTTAGCAGTGCGAAGGACCGCCCGTACTCATCCACCTGAGAGTAAAGATTCTCGGCAATGATGTTTGCAGTGTACGTATCGGTGGTGCCATCCGGGAAAGTCAATTCGTATTCCCTTGTATCCAGTAACGGATTATTGTTAGCCACGCCCATGGGGTTCCCGTGGGCATTGCGTTTGCGGCCAGTAACGATAGCCTTCGTCAATTCTCCGCCAATCGGCATGAGAACCTCCGCCTGGAGGTACTGGTCATATGTGTCCGGAGTATAGTCTGGATCCTGAGGTAAGTCAACCTCAAACTCCTCCTCCTTTTCATCCTCCAGGAAGATATCCTGGGGGATGACAATAAGATCGTCCGCAGAGCAGCGACCGGCGGGGCGATCCGGGAGATGGTCCCCCATTTTGGAGGTAATGCCTTTATCTAGCTCTGCCAAAATAAGTGTGGTAGTGTCCAAGGCCCGGCCATCCTCCGTGAGTGGAGCGACCGAGGATCGTGCCAAAATTTGGCCCGTGCGGGGTAAAACCCATGAACAAAGCGGAGCACCCACGTCGTGAGTGACACCGATCCACCGACCCATGAAATTCTTCTCATAAGGGAAAGAGGCGTTTGGGTC
>JANMZB010000652.1:0-1112 GCA_031382725.1 Sphingobacteriaceae bacterium
GTTCGTTGGATACTTCACACGTGGAGTTAATTTCAGATTGCTTAGTACTATCTGTCAACAAATGGCGAAAGGGTTTTGAGACCTTCCTCACACATTGGTCAAGTAAGGTTCAAGAGCTTGAAAGCATAGAAGATAAATCTATTGATGATAGTACCAAACGAATTTGGCTTACGAATACACTACTTGGTCAAAAGGACATGGACGATGCTGTATGCCAAGCAATTATCACCGAGCTAACCATGTCTGGTATGAATGGAACATCATTAACCCAAGTTTCTTGGCACAATTTCTATCGTATTGTACTTTCTACCGCTAAGATGCTTGATAAATCTAAGAAGGATAAGTCTAATGCCCAGCGAAAAAATCACCATACAGAACATGGGCGCCCTAATCATAATGGTCAAGGTAATCATGGCTCTTCAAACCAACGCGGATTCACACCACGATCGGGTCCAAATAAAAACAATAATGCCCCTCGTACATACACTACCTACACTGGACCATCCATGGCAATGACTGCTTCCATGTTCTTCTCCAAAAGTGATTGGCCCAAGCTCACTAAAGATCAACGTACTAAGTTTCTTGAGCTCAGGAAAAAGGCCAGGGACAATAAAGGTACACCATCCCCTAGGCCACAACCTTCATTACAAGTAAATGCCACCCAGGTTGCAGCTGGTCCACCTGCAGCTCCTTCACCAACTGTTGCTGTTCCTGTCCCTTCATCTGGCGCCAATATTCGTCATCTTCTATCTAATTCTGCTGCACGTGACGCCAACACTTCAGGAGCGGCTAACAGTGAATCACCACCTGCGCAATTATCATTTGGTGGTCGTACATATACACTTAGCACATGTAAAGTCCATTATAGCTTACAGAAACATGTGTCTTCATCTTCCGGTTCTCTCATTGATGGAGGTGCTAATGGTGGTATGAGTGGCTCTGATGTCCGCGTCCTCGCACAAGGCTTTGGAGTTGCTGATGTCTCTGGCATAGCTGATAAATCAGTTACCAACCTGCCCCTCTCCACTGTTGCTGGCCTCATTGAGACACACAGAGGACCTATTATTGGGATTTTTCACCAATACGCTCATTATGGTCAAGGTAAAACGGTT
>JANMZB010000372.1:0-4485 GCA_031382725.1 Sphingobacteriaceae bacterium
GGTTAATTTCCAGGAGCCTTTTATACTCATTTCTACCGGAACCTGGTGCATCAGCTTAAACCCTTTTAACGATTCTCCCTTAACAGAGGAAGAGCTTAAAGCCGATTGCTTAAGTTACCTGCAATACAATGGAAAACCAGTTAAGGCAGCGCGGCTTTTTGCGGGATTTAAACACGAGCAAGAGGTAAAACGTATTGCTACACACTTTAATCAGGATGTAGAAAAGTACAAAACAATCCCCTACGATCCCGCCATAATTAAATCTCTTCAAAGCAAGCTCCCGATAGACAACATCACTCTAAACGACTATGATTTTTCTAAAAGAGCAATAGAATCATTTACTTGTGATACAGATGCTTACCATCAACTTATATTAGATTTAGTAAAACAACAATATCTATCAACCCTGTTGGTTTTAAACGGATCGAATATTAAAAGGATCTTCGTAGATGGCGGATTTAGCAGAAATTCAATTTATATGAATTTACTTGCCGTTTTCTTCTCCAATATTGAGATATTTGCAGCGTCGGTTGCGCAAGCAACAGCAGTAGGTGCCGCTCTTTCAATTCACGATAAATGGAACACGAAACCCCTGCCGAATGACATTATTGAACTTAGAAATTATTCTTGAACAATAACGCAATACTATGAAGGTTGGTCTTTTTATTCCATGTTACGTTGACCAATTTTATCCGAACGCCGCCATTTCCACACTAAAGCTTCTGGAAAAGCTTGGAGTAGATGTGTTTTATCCTCCAAAACAAACCTGCTGCGGCCAGCCGATGGCTAATTCGGGATACGAGCATCTCACACAAGGCTGTAATGAATTGTTCACCGAAAACTTTTCAGGCTTCGATTATATTGTGGCTCCTTCCGGGAGTTGTGTGCTTCACCTTAAAGAATATTTAAAATCTGATAAAAATCCTGCGGAAGCAGCCTCTATCAGAACTAAAATATTTGAACTCGTAGAATTTTTGACTGATGTGTTGAAAGTTGAAAATCTTACGGCATCATTCCCCCACAAAGTAGGTTACCATAGCAGTTGTCACGGCCAAAGAGGATTAAAGCTTTCGCAGATGACCGAGTTGGTTGCCCCGGGCTATTCGAAACCATACCAATTACTTTCAATGGTAAAAGGTCTGGAAATGGTTGAACTCAATCGTAAAGATGAATGCTGCGGCTTCGGCGGAACGTTTTGCGTGGTTGAAGAAGCTGTTTCTTACAAAATGGGAAAAGACAGGGTTGATGATCACCTTAAAAACGAAGCTGAATATATTACCGGGGCCGATATGTCTTGCTTAATGCATATGGAAGGAATTCTCAGAAGGCAAAATAGTAACGTAAAGGTTTTGCATATTTCAGAAATACTTAATGCCGAGAAAGTATGAAGGAAATAAAGGATCAGGATCATGCTCAATTATCCGACGTATTTAATAGAGATGAAGACCGTGTAAACTGGCACGATGAAACGCTTTGGTTCATCCGCCAGAAGCGTGATAAGGCAGCCCATTCTATCCCCGACTGGGAAAAACTAAGGGAGACCGCTTCCCAAATAAAAAATAACGTTCTTTCAAACTTACACGATTATCTCATTCAATTTGAGGAAAATGCGAAAGCAAACGGCGTAATTGTACACTGGGCTGCTGACGGAAAAGAACATAACGACATCGTTTATTCAATTTTACAAAAACACGGCATTAATCAGATGGTAAAAAGCAAATCGATGCTTACCGAAGAATGCCATTTGAATGAGTTTTTAGAAGAAAAAGGAATTGGTGTGATCGATTCTGATTTAGGCGAGCGCATTGTTCAGTTAGCCAAGGAACCGCCAAGCCATATCGTATTGCCTTGTATCCATAAAAAGAAAGAGGAAATCGGAGAGATCTTTCACGAGCATTTAGGAACAGAAAAAGGTCTTTCTGATCCTAAGATCTTAACAGAGGCTGCCAGGCATCATTTACGTGAAACCTTTCTTACCCGCCGCGCTACCTTAACGGGAGTAAATTTCGCTGTCGCGGAAACCGGTGAATACGTGATTTGTACAAATGAAGGCAATGCCGATATGGGCGCTCATTTAGCCGATGTGCAAATTTCCAGCATGGGAATTGAAAAGCTGGTTCCACAGAGGAAACATTTAAGCGTGTTCCTGCGCTTACTTGGCCGTAGTGCCACAGGGCAACCGATCACTACTTACTCAAGTCACTTTAAAATACCCAGGAAAGGCCAGGAAGTACATATTATCTTAGTTGATAACGGCCGATCTACCCAGCTTGGACGAAAAGATTTTAGAAATTCACTAAAATGTATTCGCTGTGCAGCTTGTATGAATACTTGTCCGGTTTACCGCAGAAGCGGCGGCCATAGCTACCACAGCACCGTTGCAGGCCCGATAGGGTCTATTTTAGCGCCCAACTTAAACATGAAAGATCACGCAGATCTTCCGTTTGCGTCTACCCTTTGCGGATCTTGCTCGAATGTATGCCCGGTAAAAATCGACATCCACGATCAATTGTATAAATGGCGCCAGGTGATTGTGAAGGAAGGTTACTCGAATGCAGGGAAAACTGCGGGGATGAAGGTGATGGCATCAGTGCTGAGTTCGCCTAACACTTATCACCTTGCAGGTAAAATGGGCAGGTTAACTTTGAAGTATATTCCGTTTGCGGTAAGCAACAGCTTTAATCCATGGTATAAAAACAGAGAAATGCCGGAACCACCCAAGGAATCGTTCGGAGAATGGGTAAAGAAGAACAGGAAATAATATGAGCAGCAGGGATTCTATTTTAAGCAAAGTTAAACAGGCTCAACCGGAAAGAATACCATTAATCGATCTTCCGGAATTCGAAGTTCGTACAGATGTTATCGAAACTTTCACAGCGGTTGCAACGGGAATTGGAACTAAGGTAGTCGAAATAAAAAGTCTGACTGAAATAAAGGAAGTGCTTATTGCGGCTGATAGATTGGGAGGAAGAATCATTTCTACCTTGCCAGAATTGCAAGATTTAGCTGATACTGTTGCCTTTACTTCCGTAGATCCTCACGACTTGCAGGATGTTGATATGGCGATTATAAGAGGCCATTTTGGCGTAGCCGAAAATAGTGCTATCTGGGTAACTAACGAACTGCTTGGCCAGCGCGTAGTTCCATTTATAACACAGCACCTCGCTATCGTTATTAATCGTAATGAAGTTCTTGCGAACATGCACCAGGCTTACGATAGAATAGGCGAACTACAATATGAGTTCGGAACCTTTATTGCCGGCCCGTCTAAAACTGCAGACATTGAACAATCGCTTGTTTTAGGTGCCCACGGACCAAGAAGTTTGATTGTGTTTATATTGGATGAAGCTTAATCTTTTTTCAACTCTACCTTTTCTCCAAATGCACACGCGACACGCGTGCGCCAGCATAGATGGCCATGGTAATCATCCGGCATATAATGACTCCATAGCACTTAAAATAGAGGGTATACTCCTACAGTTTCCAAATCAATCTGAAGCTTTTGAAAGAGTTAAGAGTTTGATAGCAACTTCTAAGCAAACACTCAAAAACGAAGTCCTATTAGGTACTAAAAACGTTAACGATATTACTACTTTTTAATTTATCACAATGTATTTTAAATTAGATATTCAACGTCTATATGACTCCCCCCAGCAGGTCATCGGGCATGCAAATGGAGAATGGGTGCCTAACAGAAAAGACTATTTTCCGCGAATAGCAAAAGGCGAAATTTTAAAAGATGCGCCAGTATTTGATTACTTTTTTCTCGAGAGTTATGGAAAAAAGAAAGATTGGGAGTGGAAATTACAAGACGCACACGGCTTTATTGGTAAGACCCCTCGCTTGGGCTGCTGGTATATTTCTGACCGTTTTAAGAACTTACTGGAACATTTTTCTATATCTAAAGACTATCACTTTTACGAAACTAGATTGCTATACAAAGGAGACAAAATAAAGTATTGGATATTTCACTATTCTATTAATCCCTGGCAGAATATGGTTTTTGATAAGAGTATATGGCTAATAAAAGGTGAAGATGATATAATAGAAAAAGTAAGTACTTATGAACAGTTTTCAGCAGTAAGGAGTAACTACTATCTCGATTTAAAAAAAGATTTAGAATTAAAAAAAGCAGTGTTTAATTATTCGTTTGACTTCATCAATAATATTACCGAAGCCCACTTGCTAGTGTCTAAGCGGCTTAAGAATGCTATTGAAGACGCCGGTTTGGAAGGCTTAGAATTTTCAGAATTAAATTATACAGTTGAAATTTTTTAAACTCCTTATGCTGGCGAGCTCACTGTCCGTAGCCTTAAGCGACAGCGCGACTACGGATCAATAAATAAAAAAGAGTCCTGGGCTAGCGCACGCGCAATGTCATTAAGTTAAGAATTTAATTATCTGATTTTCAGATAATTATGTTGTTTTATTGAACTTTTTTTTGTATATTTAGTTCATAAACAACTAGTTAAATGCAAAAAAAAC
>JANMZB010000677.1:0-1433 GCA_031382725.1 Sphingobacteriaceae bacterium
TGATATAATACTGAAATCCCCCATGTCACAAAAGAAGCCAGTGTTGAGATAGCATTCCGATATGCCTTTGAAAATTAACTTTCTTTCGGACGAAGTCATTCCGTCAATAAATTTGGGGAGATTCTTTTCTTTAACTACTGGTACGTGATATTTTTTCATTGATTTTACTTTGAAATCAAGAAATTGATACACTCGATCTGCTTGTTCAGAGAATCCCTGCATAAACAAATTTAAATATTTTTCGTGTTCGTCACACAGGGCTTCTGGATTTAAGAACCAATGGTTTTTAGGAAGATTTGACATACAACGATTAATGTATGAAAAAAACATGCGGAATATATTATTTTTGGATGGATCTTGAAGTAATAACGTTGCCATAATGATGTATCCGCAGTTAGCATCGTTCTCGGTTCCTTGACCTTGATCATGAATTTCGATGGTTTTATCTCTAAAGCCCAAGTTGAGAATTGATTCCAATATTTCATCACCAGCTCTGGTGGATGTCCCATCGGTTTGCCATCTGGTCTCGATGTAACTCTTATCGTTGATGTTGGCATTGGGTGAAGGAGGGTCTGGTATTTTGGCTTTGACGAATGGTGTTGCATTTATCCAAGAATCCCAGTTGTATTTTTCCAATAAAATTTTTGAAACATTGACGTAACGATCCTCCTTTGTCAAATTTACTGGGGTTTCTGTATTATTTCCAAAAAAAATTCGCTTCCCTTTATTAAAAATTTCATCTATTACCAAATCAGTATTATAGGTAGAGACCCAGGCTCCTGTTACAATTATGATTGGTCCCGATGATTTTACCCAAATCATTGTTTTGTTTTTGTCTTCAATGACGGCAACAACTTGTTCTTTCTGAATTAGTTTCACTGAATCATTCTTTGAAGATACCTTCGAAAATAGGTTTTTCTTGTAAAATGCACTCGCTTCCCCTAACTTTGGAATCTGACAGAAAATAGGGGGACTTGATCCTATCGTACATTTTTCAATTTCTTCAATGGTGGCAAGTAAAAATGTACCGAACCCAAAATTCTTTGAATAAGTTAATTGATTGTGTTGCTTGTTCGAAACTCCAATTAATAACAGAAAAACGTATTTTGGTTGTATCAAAAAAAAGGCGCTTGCAATTATAGAATCGTGGTGGAGCTTCGTATTTCGATTCCCTGGAGTTGATTCGTCACGAGATGTGATCGCAATAGTATACACATCATCTATAGTGCAGATTTTGTTGATTCTGTCGGGGATACCTGCATCTTCAAATATTTCTTGGTAAAATTTAGTGACCAACTCTTGAAAATTGGTATATTCAGAATTGGGGGAAGTAAAAGCTTTTGCACGACCAAAGAAAACTTCAAATTCCTTGGTATCATCATGAACACCTTGAATGAACTTTTGTCGATTGTAGTACCCGAAAAATATTCTCC
>JANMZB010000680.1:0-10164 GCA_031382725.1 Sphingobacteriaceae bacterium
CCGAAGTTAAGAAAATCCTTTTGGATAAATTCACCTTTTGGCTAAATGCTTATCCTGAAGCTGCATTGGTTGTAGCTGTTAAAGCAATATCAGATAATAGTCCGTTGAAGCTATTAACCAAAAAGGCTCTGGATGATAATAAACCTGATGAAGCTCTTAGATTTGCCCTTATGGCAATGCAGGTTCCTAGGTTCTGGAAAGGTAGCCAACCTTCGCTATCTAAAGATATTATAACATCTTATTCCTTTTTGTTTCGAGGCAACAAGCTTAAAAAGTTTGATATCAAGGCAAGCGATATAAAGAGAATTGCAATAGTGCACGAATTGCCAATTCCCCGAGTAATAGAGTGGTTTTACGGACTGGAAACTAATCAGTTATGTAAACCATTAAAGCATGGGGATGGGACACTCTATTACCATACAGGAACTTTCTTTTTTGATGCAGGATTTGATAAAATTCTGAGAGAATTTGGAGAGGCAGGAGATGGTGAAGCACTCAACGCTTATGCAATTAGTGTTGCTTATGGCAAACAAAAGGAAAGGCCTAATGAATCTATTAACATGTTAGTTAAAGCTGCCGGCTTAGGATCATCACAGGCCCTGTCTAATTTAAAGGAGATGCCCAAATGGGGTTTGAAATGGTTAGGAAAGCAAGATGTGTTAGCAATAGAAGAAAAGTTAAACTTCATAAGTGCTTCAGTTGCTCCAAAAGGAAACTCCGGTAATAACACAGCCTCAAGTGGTTTAGCTACTTTAAAAGATAAAAGAATTGCTGCACTTGAGAAAATTGCTGCGAATCTGCGTACTAAAGGCTTCCCACGCTCGGATGCTGAAGTTGTTGCTCAATACTTAGAGCCATTTGAAGATGGAAAGAATGTGCTAGATAAGAAATCTCTAAACACGTTAAATGAAGAAATTCTTGCTTTTGAAAAATTTATAAAGCTTAAAACATCCGGGTCGTATAATGAATTGATGGAATTGACCCGTCAATTTCCTGATTTTCCACTGTCAGGTATCTTTGTTCAGGAAATAATTGTTTCACGCTTTCCTGAAAAACAAGTTGAAACTGATAAGGAACAATTTAAAAGCATTTCAGGTTTTTACTTATGTAAACTTAATAAAGGTAAAGATGTTCGTTTGAAAACGCCTGATTTCATTGCAAACGATGCTGAAAACAAATATGTAGCTGACCGTTTTTTTGATTTGTATACTAAATATCCTCAAGAGGCCCTAGTTTCTTTAGATCGTAATAAGTCGAATAACCCGATTATTTATCGGATAAAAATTGCAGAACAGACAAATGATCAAAAAGCCCTCTTATATTACAAAACCCTAAACGAACAGGTGAAGTATAAATAACTGCTGAATATATTATCAGCTTTTCTTTGAATCGCTCTTCGACATGTTCCTACGCCTTGGTTCGTGTCCCCACGAACCATATTATACTCGTCTGTTTCGTGTGACACGAACCAGGGCAGCAGAGAATCTAGTTAGAGCTGGATCGTTTGTTTTCTAATCAATATAGCTTGCTTTTGATTATTATGAAGAATAGGCTGTAACAGCGTAACCAATTAAACCCTTAAGTCATCTAAGAGTCAGATAACTATATGTAAATCCTAACATCACACACACATGCATAAATCCTCTACAATTATTATTTGCGTGCTGCTCATTTTAGGTTCCTGCACCTCAGGACGAAAAGCCCTGAAACAAGGAAATTACGACGAAGCTCTGTACAAAGCAGTTAAGCGATTGCGAAACAACGACGGTCATAAAAAATCTTTTTTTACCCTAAAGGAAACCTATCCCCTGGCCACCAAATGGCACCTAAACAGAATAGAAAGTATTCAGGCTTCATATGGCCGCTTTAAATGGGAGCAAATAGCCCGCGAATATGCAATCCTTAATCGCTTTTACGACGAAATATCCGCCTGTCCGGGTTGTGCTAGCGCCGTGCCCGAACCCCGCGATTATTCTATGGAATATGAGAGCGCAGGTTTAAGAGCGGCATCAGAAAGATATGATGCAGGTTTAGCTTCGCTTGAGTTGGGGAAGAATGGTAGTCGTGAAAACGCGAAACAGGCGTACTTGCACTTTGAGGAAGCTAATTATTGGATAAAGGATTATAAGGATGTGGCCAAAAAGTTAAAAGAATCCCTAAGGTATGCCACTATCACTGTAGTAGTAAAGCCCATCCCTATGCACGCCCAAGCACTAAAAATCAGTAACGAGTTTTTTGAAAATAAGATAAATGAATTTCTATTGCGTAAGCCAATTAGCCGCTTCGTGCAATTCTACACAGTAAAAGAAGCACGACGTTTAGGCATAGAGCGCCCCCACCAAATCATCCAGCTTAGCTTTGACGATTTTGTGGTTGGCCAGACCTATTTACACGAAAAAGAAACTCAGTTGGTAAAAGACAATATTCTGCTGGCCAGCTACCAAATAGAAAGCCCGTTGGCAGACAGTAAAGAGAGCCCTAAAATCAACATTTGTCATACCAGACCCGGTACCAGCAGCACAGAAACCATTGCAGTTACCGAACCTCAACTTCAGGAGCATATTGATCATGGCGACAAGATTGGTCCTTGTGCGGGTGACAGTCCGGTTACCAGGCCTGATGCCGGAACTGAATTCATTACTAAAACAATTTACGGAAAGGCCAGAGCCACAGTACATGCCTTTACCAAAACTTTAGAATCAAAAGGATTGTTGGATTTGAAAATTATAGATGGGTACAGCGATCGTGTTATCTCTCAGGAAAAGCTTCCGGGTGTATTTATATGGGAAGTCAAATGGGGATATTTTAATGGCGACGAACGTGCGCTAGAAGAAACATATATAAATCTTTGCAAAAACAAAGAAGTTGCTCCACCCCCGCCGCAGGAGTTATTCATTGAATTTACGCAACCCATTTACCAGCAGTTAACTACTAAGCTGGCGGCTTTTTATAGGAATTATTAGGAACCTGATTTCGATTATAAATAATTGTTTTTGGGCGTTCAGGCGGGCTTTCCGCTGCAATGCCTATGCAAAACCCATTTAAGTCACCCTGCGGAAGACTTAAACCAGAAGGGGGGTCATGATGGCCTGGTGAAATACTTTTATGGAGTGATGTTTATGACTGGTATCTGTTTTTCGTTGGCGTATAGAATCGTTTCTGACTGACGTATATGCTAGATAGCACAAGTACTCTGCGTTAATGGCTGGGGTTGAAAGGATACGGTTCTAAAATTACCTTTTAATTTCAACTCTTCTGTTTTGTGATCGACCCTCTTCTGTTGCGTTTGATGCTATAGGCCTGCTCTCGCCGACAGCTTGGATTGTTATACGTTGAGCAGATATACCGGAATTAACCAAGTAGGTTTTCACGGAAGAGGCCCTGTCTCGGGACAGGTTCATTAAATAGGAATCTGTTCCTTCATCTGATGCAGTATGGCCTTCAAGGACTATTTTTGAATCGTGATTGACTCGAAGAGATGTTGCCAAGGCGTCAAGAATAGGATAGGAGGAGCTTGCTAATACCGCACTGTTATACGGA
The DNA here is from genome assembly GCA_031382725.1 of Sphingobacteriaceae bacterium. GTDB lineage: Bacteria > Bacteroidota > Bacteroidia > Sphingobacteriales > Sphingobacteriaceae > Paradesertivirga. Next base: position 3,541 of record JANMZB010000680.1, read on the forward strand.
AATTGAATGGCAGAAATCCCTGTCGTAGCAACAGCATAGCCGGTGTTGTAATTTGGTTGACGACCTAATTTGGCATACGTCTCAAGAAAGTCAAACCCCGGTATGGTAGTGAAAGGAATTTCAATGATTAGTCCGTCATCAGTTTTTATTGTTGTTGAAGTGCCTGCATATAAAACAATGTCGTCTGTCTTGATGTCTTCCAAGTAACGTTTAAGACTATCGGACGAGAACGCTACCCGAATTCTATATGGCGCCTCAAAATCACAGTCAATAGGCTCTCCCAATTCCAGGATAGGAGTCAGTTTTCGCAGCACCGCCCCTGTTGTAGCAGAACAGTCTAGATATCCGCCTAACTTTTCAAACCATATTACCCTTTTCACTTCAACTTGAGTGCTTTTGTTTATCAGTTGCATTGCCTGATGCTTTTCCTTTTTTATGTTTTTTATAAAGACGGTTGTTCTTTGCTGAGCAGGACTAAGGTGGGGAAGCGCGAGCAGCAAAAGCAAACAGTTTAAGGAGACTATTAGGCGCATGTCAATTTGTTAATTTGATTAATGATATTTCGTCTTTTTTTACGGTAAATAATTGCATTGAATGGTTGACTAAATCCCTTTCTTTTAGTATTCCAGGATCAGCAATGATGACAAAGTATGCGTCTTTATTAACTGCCAACAAACGTAGTTTTCTGTCTCTATTACTGATTCTTAGCAAATTAAATGCTGGATGTGAGGTAGTGGTGTCTTTTAACACAAAAGCCACCTTCCTTAGTAGAGATGTTTTATACATTCGGGCCGCTTTTGCCTCATCTCTACCCGCTTTCATTGAGGTGTGATACAAGAAAAAGAATAGTATGAAGCAACTTACCCATGGAACAATTTTCCTGTTTCCCTGGAACATTACTAAAAAAACAATTGTTATTATCGTTGCAACTAATAACAATGTAGTAATGAAGTTATCAAACTTGAATAAATAAAAGAAAACATTCAGTGAATAGATCAGTACATAATAAAAGTCGACCTCCAGTTCACGAATTGATAACCCGAAATAGTTGAAATACTCGTAAATATAAATCCAGCCTGCGAAATAGAGGAAAATTGTTATAACAAATGACAGCTCTGCAAATTTCTTTAGGAAACTATCTTCATTTTTTACATCAAGCATTAGACAAAATTTGGGTATTCGGAAATATTATCAAATATAAAGTTCTCGATGAGAATAGCAAGGAATGGAAATTACGTTCAAGATAATAATGAGTTAGACCTTCTTTTCTGGTTTAAGAGTTCAGCGCAGCGCTCTTAAATCCTACTTGAAAATCAGGACTCCCGTCCGGCGATATAGAAAAATCTTTATTTTAGCCAGACATTATCATTTACTTATGGCTACCCGATATCGTTTTGGAGATAACACCTACGCCTTGGTTCGTGTCCCCACGTACCATATTATACTCGTCTGTTTCGTGGGGACACGAACCAGGGCAGCAGAAGAACAGTCAATCAAATCATCGCTCATATAATTATCTTTGCTGTGAAAATCTAAATGTTATGTCATTACACCCGCCATGCCCAGTTTGTCAGTCAGAATACACCTATGAAATGGGCCACCAGCTTGTGTGCCCTGAATGTGGCCATGAATGGGATCCGGCGGAAGATGCTGACGACAAAGACGTTTTTGTTGTGAAAGACAGCAATGGGAATTTTCTTCAAAATGGAGATACAGTGATAACCATTAAAAACCTGCCGGTAAAAGGCTCGTCGCAAAGCATAAAAGCCGGGACCAAGGTAAAAAACATCCGTTTGGTAGATAGTGATCACAATATAGATTGTAAGATTGATGGATTTGGTGCTATGGCACTAAAATCTGAATTTGTGAAAAAAGCATAAAATTCTGGAACTCCAAATCCATACTTAATAGTGGGGAGTCCTGGTTTTCATAACAAAGATTTAAGTCGCCCTGCGGAAGACTTAAACCAGAGGAGAAGGCACAAGTACTCTGCGCTCAATGGCTCGGCTGCATACTTGCGCCAAATTGGGGGACACGAACCAGGGCAGCACCGGAAGACTTAAACCAGAGAGGGTTCTTCTAAAAGTTTGAATTCCTGCTCTGATAGCCTCATTTTAACAATCTTTGTAGCAGGGAAATTCTTTTCGCAAAGCTCCACTATACGTTGTTCGTCTTTTGGCGATACTTTACTTCCTAAAAGCACCCTCCTGACAATATTGGTCGGAATATTAATCTGGTCGAGCTCACATCTAAGAAATATAAGCCTTATTTCCTTTTCGTACTCCCAATCTATGGCCTTTGTTTTTAACCACATGATTAGCGGAAGGGTATCTTTTGCTGATTGAAACACATAATTTTTGCGTTCGTGATTATAATTCACTTTTAGAAATACTCCAGCTAATACTTTAATGTTGGAATATTTCGCCAGAAACGTAATCATATTTGTTGTGTCAAATTCAAAACATATGCCCGTATGATTTTGAGAATAATGTGACCACATCAATAAATTATCTCCTCGCTCGCTAAAACAGCTAACCTTAACATTTGGAAGTATTTTAGTTTCAACTTCGATAGCCTGAGTTCTTGAAAAATCCTTTATAAAGTTAAGATAGATAGGAGATTTTGTAAATCCTTCTCTATTTAAATGATTCTTATACTCGCTTGCATTTAGTACGTTATAAATATACTCATCGCTAATCTTCACTAGCAAGGGGTGGCAATCAAAAGGGTCATTGAAATTTAAAGGTGAATTGAAATTTAATGTGCTATTTTCCAGAAGTGAGCTTCCACTTTTTATAGAAGTATACTTATATATATGACCTAAGTCTGCGACATACAGCAGGTCATTCATTCTAATCTGGTCAGATGTAATCATATTTGGGATGAAATACGGCTTAAAATTCCAAACATACTAAAATCGCTATCGCAAACAGGTTAAGCTTTCTAAAGGAGAACACAAACGAGAGCGAGCGCTCAATGCCTTAGCGCGTACTTGCGCCAACTTAAGGGGAGACTCAAGCCAGACGGTAAGTACTTCTTATTTGTTATTTTAGCGACTTTCAACCTCATCCCTATCATGGAGCTAACATTTCCATTTAAAAACCTTGCGTTTAATTCCCTTTTAGATTTTTTTGACCCTCAAAAAATCTTAGAATTCATTGAATCCGGACAGAGTGTTGATGAATTTTTTGCAGAGGATTTTGAATCTGTACACCTACAAGAGAATATTCCGAGTTTTGAAAGCGAATTATTACAAGTAATCAATACAACCAATCAGGAAACAATTGACCACTATTTCAATGTACTAGTGGAGGAAGAAATGTATTTAACTAAACTTCTTTACAAAGAGAACTTATTAAAAACTGTTAAAAAATGGAATGAGGAAAAACTCGCCGAATTCAATAATTCAGTTGAAAAGAAAACTGAAGATTATGCTAATCATCATGACAGGAAGCGGGGGCACTTGGAAGAATTTGAGCATACAACTTTTGGGTATCCATTGTTTGGTTTAGGTAAAAGTAGAAACGTCAAGAAATCGAACTATAACTTTTACTGTGTAGAAGATAAATTTTCTTATATCGACCCTGAACGTATCGATAACTACCTTTTGTTATTAAAGCGTTTATCGGAACTTTTTTTAAACGTTGTTAGAAAATACTATCATCCCTGGGAAAACGGGGAAATACGGTCGCAAGCGGCTGCATTACCTGTCCTTAAGCCAATCGTTTTTTGTGAAGGCGAAATCGATGTTGAGTTGATTAAAAAGGCTGCTGAACATCTAGACAAATCCCATATACTAGAAAAAATTGATTTAAGATATAGAGGTGGCTATCCCCAGCTTGACAAGCTTTGGGGTATTCTTAAAGAAATAAATTGGGAGACGATACCCCAGAAAAAAATTCTTCTTTATGACGGTGACACTAAGAGGCCGGATGAAGATTTTGGTCATATTTACAGACGAACGGTTCCTATAATTGAGGAAAATCCTATAAAAACAGGTATAGAAAATCTATTTCCCGAACATACTATAAAAAGAGCTACCGAGCATAAAATCGCTTTTTTTGATATTAAGAAAACATCTGGTACCGAAAGGGGTATACCCTTCGAAATAAATGAATATGCTATTAATAAACAGGAAAAGAGAAATTTTTGCAATTGGATTTTAGAAACAGGAACTAAAGGAGATTTTGTCAACTATTCAATGATATTCGAAATAGTAGAAGAATTTATATAGTTGATTGAGCGACATATTGCGTTCGTCTAGAAAGATCTTACTAACGCAAAATACTAGAGATAAGATTATATATATTATAGGCCTGCGTAATAGGCTACGGCAACATCTTACGAATTTTTTATAGGGAATTCGCCCGCTTTCCGATCAGTTATGTGCAATTACAAAATCTAGAATCTTTTCTACACATTTAATAGCACTTGGTGTCAAATTATCCGCCTTAATAAACGGAAGAGAATTTTCACAAAATTCAAATTTACAATTCAACGTAAGGTTGACTTTATTTTTGTTAGTGGGCGAAGCTTTAAAGCTCTTTCTGCCTTTTTTTTCGGCCTTCGTATATGTTTTTAAGATCTCATCGTCGACGAGTGAACCCAATCGTTTTTTCTGATAAGCCTGAGGAGCAATGTATGAATGTTTTGATAGGTCCAAGTCTTGCCATGACGGAAATGATTTAACTGTTTGAATGATTGTATCGTACCCTAATAGAGATTCAATTTCAATGACAGGCAGTTCGAAGAAATTAAAACCCAGTTGTGATTTTAGTTGTCTCTTCCTCACTATATTCTTATCATCGTCGTTGTCAACAATCGCAAGAGAGTTCTTACAGAGGTATTTAACCGAAACCTTTTTACTGATATCTTTGATGAACAGCTCATCGCTAAACTCATAATGGATAATATTGTCACCACCTGAAAAGATAAAGCTATATGAAATCCCTTCTTGATATTTGGTACAATTCCGATATTTTACCTTACATGAAGGCGATTTTAGATATTCTTGAATCATCTTCTTGAGATATAGTCTATCAGTTATCCCCTCAACCCATAGGGAACAATTGCTTAAAAACACGCTGGAATTAGCTACCCCTAATGAAGTCAAAATGTTGTTATCTCCATATTGCAATAATCTAATTTGAAATTTTGGCAAAGAGTTCAGTCCATCTTTGCCAAACTTTTTTAGACTAAAAACCGAAGCATTGGACTCTTGGATGGCACTATCTAGAATATGGTTGGAGTGAGTTACGATAAATATTTTAAAGTTCTCCGCAGCCTCACTATTGCAAAATATGTCTATGATCTTTCTTTGGAATCCAGGGTGTAAAAATAATTCTGGCTCTTCGATAAAGAGGAACCCACTTTCATAATTAAAAAGAGGAAATGTTAATATAATAGCCATTTGCAACCCATCGCCGAGTTTTTGTATGGGTTGTTCTTTCTCATTTCCTATTTTAATCTTTATCACTTTATTTGTTGCGTCCGTGATAATCTTCACTTTTTTGTTCTCAAAAAAATTTTCTGACAAAAAAGTCTGAAAATTTTCCATTCTTACTTCGCCTTCGTATTCAGAATTTCGCAAATGAAACGCGTTCTTATAGAAAGATTCGCCATTTTCAACAATGATATTTGTTAATGAAGGCTTTTGGGCATTAATAGAAGGATTTGCATCTAAATCATACTCTTGTCGAGTGAGTTTCTCACAGACATTTGATTCAGGCACTAAAATTCGCAATGTTCTCAAAGTAGGAATATAGATTCGGTGGACTTTTTTTAAGAAGGTGTATTTAACCGTCAAAGCTGCCATCTTATCTATTACAATCTTAACACTCTCCTGTATTCTATCACGCAAATGATCTCCTATGCCTGTAGCGTGGTCGCGGGTGGTTGCAGTATGAAACGTGTTCCGCTGTATATCAGCTAAGAAACCATTGATTGAGTTTAATTTAACCCTTATGAGTTCACCAGGTCCACATTTTTTAAAGATTTCGGTAATTGCTGATTTTTCGAGCGTGTAGGCATTGCCATTAAATCTTATATAAACACCAAAGTGACGTAATAGCTCTTCTTCTAAAAGTTGAAGTGCTCTATTAAAGTCCTCAAAATTAGAGGAACTAAGAGTCTCACTCTCTAGATCCGACTTTAATATCTCCCTCATTAAGAGGCTTTTTCCAGAGTTATTAGCCCCGACAAATAAATTAACCTTCGATGTGTGACTGATCACCTCAATAGGTAGGCCTCCTTCATTATAAACATCTTCTTTTAATACATGAGAAAAAGGTAGAGACCAGAAATGTTCATAGAAATCCATAAGGTTTGAGGTAGATTAGATTTAGTACTCCATAAAGATAAAGAGAATTGCAAGATTCACAACCAGCAGAGTTTGGTGCTATCTTTCAGTCCCTAAACCCGGTGCAACGGATACCGGCCTCCGCGTTTAAGGCCTGAAGCCGTATGAGTGTAACACGGGGCTTCCAAAACATAGCAGCACCTCAGCACCTTTTCAAATGCTTCTTATAAAGAACGGAAGTCATCGTACGTTTCTAAGCCATTAGATCTCTCCTATCGTCGAGATGACAAAGTGCAATGACAAGTGCAGCACTACCACCCCTTTTT
>JANMZB010000684.1:0-1748 GCA_031382725.1 Sphingobacteriaceae bacterium
CACATAGTAAAACAGGTATCGATATTCACCCTGCAGCTACCATTGGCGAATCATTTTCTATCGATCATGGTACAGGTATTGTAATTGGAGAAACTACTATAATAGGTAATCGTGTAAAATTATTTCAGGGAGTTACATTGGGTGCATTAAGTGTGCAGAAAGAAAAAGCCAGTGTAGAAACGTTACTGGTGAAAGTAAGCGGCGATGAATCATCCTATAAAAGCCGCCTGCAATATGATAAAGAAGGGGCAAAAATAAATCCAATACAGCTAAGCGGGATAAATTCGGCAGACCCGGAAGCTATCGGAAAGCATATCATTAACCTTTATAAGCACTGGTCACCCAAAGATGACCCTAAAATAGGTAACCTGTATGGTTTTAACCTATATATCCAGCAACATCAGGAACCTGTTACTATTGATAGTAAGCTGCAATATCACAAGTATAACACTTTTTACGCCCAACGCGATCTTGACGGTATCAAGTATACATCTAATCAGGGCCATCCCAATGTGGACAATCCCAAACTGGCCGCGCGGCATTTTCTGAATGCGATTGATAAGGTGAGCAGCCTTAAAGAAAAGTACGAAAAGGAGCTGGCAGAACTAAATCGGGAAATTCCCATGACAGCGCAGATTGCAAGCAAGCCATTTGAAAAAGAAAAAGAACTGGCAGGTATGAAGGAGGAATTATCTTCTCTGGAACGTGAAATAGCTATTGGTATACAGGAAAAGCAAATGAAACAGAGCCAGGCTGAAATAGATATGCAACCTGCACCAATTGAAGCTCCGGATGAAGAAAGGAGTTCTATCCTTTCTATTATTAAACTGGACTCAAAGCCGAAAATATCAAAAGATCGCGAATTGAGCCTGGTAGCTATCCCGCAAATGGAACCCAGGATAAGAAGGACAAAAGGATTAAGGATGTAAAAGGAATAGTATGGCAAACAGCATATATCAGATAAATAAAGGCATCAATAAAAGCATCGAGTTCAAAGGGCTGAAAGCGCAGTATATATGGTATATGGGAGCGGGTATTCTTCTGTTACTCATCATTTATGCGGTAATGTACATTATGGGCATAAGTTCCATTATCTGTATCGGGGTCATCCTTGTTTTAGGGTCATTATTAATCTTAAAGATCTATGGAATGAGCAATAAATACGGTGAGCATGGTCTGATGAAAGCTATCGCAAAACGAGGCATACCTAAACTTATCAAAATAAACAGCAGGAAAGTGTTCAGGAATAATTAAGAAAAGGTAAAACGGTGAAGATGGAAAAGTGGATGGATGATATATTACCGATTATGGGTGTGGAGCATGATTGCCTCCTTTCCAAACAAGGGGACGTAACGCTGGTATTTAAGGCAGAATTACCCGAAATATTTACGCTCTCCGATCAGGAGTACGAAGCTTTTCACCAGGCATGGATAAAAGCCATTAAAATATTGCCCCAAAAATCAATATTTCACAAGCAGGATTGGTTTATTGATAGTAAATATGAACCTGACTTTGAAAAGGCGGATATCAGCTTTCTTTCCCGTAGCAGTGACCGTTTTTTCAACGAACGCCCTTTCCTGAAACATACATCTTTCATTCTGTTGACCAAGAAGCCGGATGGAAGAAAGCTGAGCAATTCTCTTTTTTCTAACCTGTTGCGCAAGTCTATTGTACCTGAGCAGACCATTAAGCCCCAATTACTCCAGGACTTTCTTGATAGTGCCGGGCAGTTCAAACGCATCCTGGAG
>JANMZB010000708.1:0-3400 GCA_031382725.1 Sphingobacteriaceae bacterium
TTTTTTCTTGTGCCAGTATGTACCAGGATCGGTGGTCATATTGTAGGTATGATGCACCCATTGTGTTGGCGACACTTTTGCAAAGACATGCAGCTGGTCATCAAAGTGACCAGGTCTTGCATGGGATTTGCGAATACCTACTATATTTAACTGGCCTATGCCTTCAAACACTTTATAACCCTTTTGCTTGAGTTGCTGAATTAGTTGTGCGGTGGTGAGTTGGCTCATGGTCTTTTTCTATTTTTGGTTTTTTGAAAAATAACATAGGCGGTAACGCCCGAGGCAAGCAGTGATGCGCCAACGATTAACCCGATGTGATGCCTGGAGGGTCGAAAAAAAAGTGATTCATGCGGTTCATCCACCCTTTATAGAATACCTGCTGGCTAGGCCTTGACTTTACGATGTGGTCTATAAATATTTTCCTGGCGTTCTTCAACTGGTCAAACAGTTGTTTCTGGTTGGCCTTGTTTATGGCATGAAGGGTATGTTTGCCCAAGATGCCATCTGGAGGGAGTTGTAAAAGCTGTTGTATTTTCTTGGCTGCGGTAACCCTTCCAGAATGGTATCCCCAGTCTACAAGGAGTTCAGCTATAGACTGGTTCTTGATAAAGTCTGCTTTGAAGTAATCCCAAAAGATTTTCTTGGCAATCATTTTGGCATCCTTTACTTCTAGTTGTTTGATGTCGTTTTCATCTATGTCTCCGTCTTTATCCTTATCGTAGCCATACTGTCTCCATGTTGATAGGATCACACCATACTTTGTAGGCCCTCCTTTGTCATTGGGATGGTTGACATAACCTCCTTCGAGGTTCAATAAGCGTTTTGCGAAAATTTCAAACTGTGCCATAATTCCTATTGGTTTAAATGACTTGATGATTGAATTATCTGCTTCTATAAGTACCTCACATCTCTATCAGGCACTTTGTAAATTTTTCCGTCCAGCCCCTGAAAACGGGTCATGCCATTTGAGGTCGACTGGGCTTCTCCCAAAATCGTTTCGGGCTTTACAGGAATGCGGTTGCCCATCCAGTCTGTAACAAAGGTGGGTACATTGGTGATTAGATCTTTTCGTTTCTCAAAGCCAGACAAACTCCATTTGCCTTGCGGAGTTAGTTTTAAACCGATGCGCAAGAACTCTGCTTTGATGCGGTCTTTGGCTTTAGGATTTCCACTAAAATACCTGTCGAGCAAACTGGTCACAATGGTTTGCTTTACCATGGTGCGCTTATCAGTCTCTATTTTGTAAGCCTCATTGACCTGCTGATAATCGTCTGTGTTTTGTATCTGGCTCAGGATGGTTAATACTCCTTCTATACTTCTCTTTAGTGCTTGGTCAAATAGTTGCTTTGCTACACTACCAGGTTCTGCGATTGGGGTAATGAGTCCCTTGCTCTTTATCGAGGGAAGCAATTTTCTTCGCTTGAATTTAGCAGGTGATGCCGGAGTATTGTTGTCAATTGATTCTGAAGTAATAGCATCATCGCTATTATCCTTTTAGCGCAACATCAGCCAGGCTGTGACGCCTACTACGGCTGCACCAGCAGTTGCTGCTGCAAGCCCTTTCCATGATGCGGATTTCGGTTTAGTTACTTTCATCACTTGGCTTTTTTAGTGGATAATAAGCGAATGATCTCATTGTATTCACTAGAACTTAATTCGTCTTCCAGGTCAGCATTCAGGTTCTTCTGATATAAATTGAAATAGGCTTTTTGCACCTGGTCATACATCCGTTTGCTTGGAAGGCTGGCAAAGACCTGTTTTACCAATTCATTGTTTGTTCCCCAGCCCATGGCATTATCGTTCTGAAAGGCCATGTGCAACTGCTTGGCAAAGGTGGTAGGGCTGCCTTCCTCTACTGAACTACGTTCCGCCTTTTTCTTTTTTACTTTATGGATGAAATGCTTGGCCAATAGAAACACACCTGTGGCAACCCCTACAACCAGGGCAGAGACAACGGCTGTTGTTTTTATGCGCTCCATGTTTTTCATATTGGTCGCTGTTTTAGAAGTACTCAAAGTCCAAGATATTTTTTGGCAAGGGCAGTTTTTGCAGGGTCTGTAGCGACTACCTCCGCCAGTTTCGTAATCTCGGTGGTTTTTAATTTTTGAATTAGGGTAATGGCTGCCTTTACTTTTTCTGTAGCCTCACTTGCTGAATCAGCTTCGAGTTCGATGTCAAAACTATATTTGCTCATGGTTTAGAAAGTTTAGGGTGGATGAAATTTTGGTTTTGTCTTCTGCCAGTTTTTGCAGAATGTCCAGCACACTGGCAAATTCTTGCTGCTGGAAACTTTGCCTAAGTTCTCTCGCAAAGGTGAGTGTGCCCTCGTCTTCTGTGCTTGCAGCTTTGGGTTTAAAGGTGGCTTCTGTTTCTTCTATTGGAATTGGTTGAGCCTCTTTCTCCAGCAAGCCTGCTAATGCTTGTCCACCGGGTATCCTGCCTGCTATCTGCGGATTATTGCGGATAAAGGATTCAAAGAAACTTGCACCCACCTCGCCTAATATTCCCTTGAGTGGAGATTGCTTATTGACGATGGCCTCATTTTCCTTTTCAAGAGCAGCCACTTCTGCTTCGAGGTCTTTGACTTCTTTTTCAAGCGTTGTGTTCCTTTCCTGCAATTGGGTAAACTGCCACTTGCGTTCTGCTTCTTTTACCTTTTCCTCTATGCGGTGATCAATGTCGCCCAAGGATTGGTCTTCTTGTGGGGCATCTTTGAGGTAGTAGATGTACTTGTCGTTGTGGTTGCTTGTTCCTTGGAAAATGAACAGTTCTATTTTCTGGGTGTCCTCATGTATAAAATTTTCAAAGAGTGGGAAACGGTTGGTATTGCTGGTTCTTCGGATGGCTTTCATGCCATCAATCAGAATCTCGTAATCCAAAGGTTCGCCTTCTGCTTCGTACATTTTGAGGTATTCCAAATGTTTGTTCATTTTTTCCTCACTGTATTTTTGGTTTTTAAAAGACATGGCTGTTTAGGTTTTAGTGGATGATGACAACCTGAATAAACTGTATGCGCCTGCTTGCTGCTCCTGGGTTGGTAAGGGTAATTTCTCCCTTATGAATATGGGCATGGTCAGAAAGGAAGTTGCCTGTGCTATCGTAGATGCCATAATCGCTTTCTATAATGATTCCTTGCGGACTGTCTACTATAAAGTAGAGGTCGTTGTATGCTGCTATACGCTGGGTACTGTTGCCACTTAGGGTCATGTCCCTATAAAGGGTATGGTATTTCTCATAGCCCAGTTGGCGTATTTTCTCTGGAAGGATAGAAGCAATCAGGGTTTCTGTCATAAGTTTTCTGTTGTGGTGGTTTCTGTTATTTCTTCTACTTCCTCATACTCGACATAGACTTTGAGAAGGAAAAGGCCGGGGAACATCGTTCCCCGAAACCAGCCTGCAA
>JANMZB010000716.1:0-2155 GCA_031382725.1 Sphingobacteriaceae bacterium
GGAGAAGTTTGACGCAGATAATCTTGTCACGGACGTATTATGTGTCTAGTTCCGTATGGAGTAGTAACGTTGGGTTCCATGTGTGGGGGGTAATGTAGTCGCGCAAGGAATGTGGCGTCGTCACTGGTACCTCATTTAGCAAGGAGCGTGACGGCATGTGGGACGAAATCTAATAACGAAGCAGTTAAAAGGATGGTAAGAACGTCTTGCGAGGGGTCTGTGCCGAAGTCCCTAATTGTTCGATTGTGTGTGATTTCAGTTTCCTCGCTACCCTATGCAACGCTCCGGTTTGGACTCGGTTTAGGGGTCAGTGTGGTGACTGGTGTCGAGCGAGACGCTCGATGTTGTTGGGCTTCGAACCTGATTTAGTTCCGGAAGAGAGTTTGTTGTTGTCAGTATCCTATTGAAAGTGTTTTGCACAGCAATGTTGGTGTTGACAGTCGTCTTGGCTTGTTGGGCGGCTAGGGTGCCGAGTGCACCGAGCATGATGCTGTTAACGGTTCTGGCATAGAAGAAAAAAACGCCGATAATTTGTTGCAGACGTTCGACTTGGTCGGGTGGAAGGACAGATGAATCATCAGGGAGTGGGACGAGTCGTGTTTTAGCTCCATATGTCCGTTTGAGCCAAGCAAGTGGATAGTGCTGTGGTTTACTTGGTGTGGGATGCTGGAAGCGTTGGAGATCACTGTGAGCATAGCCTGGCATACTGATATAGACGTGCTTGTCAGTGTAGTTCCTTTGGATGGAGAGCCCAACAGAAACGTCGCCAGACCAATCGATGGTGACGGTGTAATTTTTGTTGAAGGACCATGATGAAATGGTCAGCATATTCGTTCCCTACATACCGTTAGCCAAAGTCGTCGACGACTAGAAAAAAATCTACCGGTCGTGTGATGTGGGTGAAAAGACCATGGTTATGTTGGCTTTGGCGATAGCCATGGGTAGCGAGTTGGTCTATGAGGCCGTTGTTGGCAAGTATACCGGCATGCGGAAGACCGTACATACCTTTATTAATTTCTACATATATGGTGCCCTTGTGGACAAGTGATTCAAGCGAGTAGTGTTGTATGATGGTGGCGGGAATGGATTTGATGTCAGCTCGCATGTACTCTGGGATTGGCATCGGGGTGTTCAAGTAAAAAATTTTGATGTCAACGCACAGAACACGCGCTCCTGGCGCTGAGATGGTGCTGTTGAGCAAGTTTTTGACAGTAGGAAGGATGGACGTTTTGGTGGCTACATCACCGGGGTAGTCAATGTGGTCTCCGCCGACTGTAAAACAGACACGATTGGGCTGGTGTTTCAATGAGGTCGGCTACGACTATTATTGGATAGGTAGCTTCGCGGCCTGGGGGAATCTCGGTGACGGCGATGAATCGGATAGTAATGGTGCCATCAGATCGGGAAAGACCGGATGGTGGATAGCCTTGAGCGAGGCGCGCCAATTTATGGACGGCGCTATGCTCCCATTGCGGGCCTTTGGACGCTTTTAGGAGTTGATGGTATTCAGTAAGGGTCCCTATCGCAGTTCACGGCTGTTCTGGCAAAGTGGGTACCCCCGCCTGTGTCTTGGTAATGGATGGTAGTTGAGTTGGCACTGTGTTGGTGGTAACATTGTGTGCTTCGACGATGATTGTCGTTGGGTTCCACCCTGAAAGGTGAAAGGAAGGCGGGAATATCCGCACGGATGTGGGTGGTATGTAAGCTTTTATAATTTCCACTGGAGGTGTGGTAGCTGAATACAGGTTTGATATTACTGTGTGGAATTGTAGTAGTAGTTTGGTTTGGGAGGGGGATGATGGACATGCCAGAACGGGTATAGGTGCTTTTAACGAAGCGAGTATGTCCTTAGTACGTCCTGGATTGTTTGGTGGAGGGTGATTTTTGGAAAGGGTATTGCTTTAGGAAGCCACGTGATGGTGTCGGATATGTGTTCGGATCGTGTGGCCCATATCCAAGTGCAGAAGAAGCGGTAGTGGTTGAGTGCCGGCTCTATGTACCATGCGTCGAGGGCGTGGGGTGCCCATGACGCGTATTGAGAGGGCTTGTCAATACCATAATGTGGCTGCCAGGCAGAGTAATCGGATGTGACGCATAGATGTAGATTCCAAAGACAAAGCGTTGCACAGGATAGTGAGCAATCTGAGACCACGCA
>JANMZB010000787.1:0-3539 GCA_031382725.1 Sphingobacteriaceae bacterium
CTAAAACCCGCCAGCCTTCAGTATCGCGATTGAGCAATAAATAGGCGGCACTTACTAAAATGATGGATGTTAAAATATTTAATGGAGTAAGGCGCAAGAGTTAAGTCAAAATTAAAAAGTCAAAATTAAAAATAAACGGCAAATCCGATTTGAACAAACTTAAGGCTGGCGCGTTAGCTGATGTGTTCAGTATTTTTTTCTGTTATTGCCTTTAAAAGTGCCTTTAAGGGTGCTTGAGCCTTTTGCTGCTTTACCTGTACCAGCCTTATTACTTGTCGGAACTTTCGATTTTGCTACTTTTTGAGCAATGGCTTTGGCGTGTTTCTTTTCGTGAAAAGCTCCTTTGAAATCAGGGTCTTCCTTCCTTTTCTGATTATCAATGTCTTTAGCAATCTGTTGCCGTTCTTCGTATGGCGTTTCTTCAATAAATACTCCTTCCGGGATATTATGCACGGCAATTTGCTGACGTATTAACTTCTCAATCTTGTGGATATAATACTTCTCGGCTTCGTTACAAAAGGTAATCGCATCACCTAAATTGTTCGCGCGGCCGGTTCTTCCAATCCGGTGAACATAATCTTCAATGATGATCGGCACATCAAAATTGATTACGTGACTTACGTTACTTACATCAATTCCGCGCGCAGCAACATCAGTAGCAACTAAAACCCTAACGCCACCTTCTTTAAAAGCATTCATGGAGTTAATACGCGTATTCTGGCCTTTATTGGCATGAATAACCCTAATTTCATCAAGCGCAAAGCGGCGCTCCAGGAACTTAAAAATATTATCGGCAGTAGTTTTTGTCTTACAAAAGATAATTAAGCGGTTAAATTCTTCGCCCTTTAATAAGTGCTGTAGCAGGTTAATCTTCGTCTTATTATTCGGCACATAATACAAAACCTGGTTTACCGACTGTGCCGGCGTAGCTTGTTCCGACGCTTCAATTATGGTTGGAAATTTTAGAAAGTCGCCGGCAATTTTATGAACCAGTTCGCTCATTGTTGCCGAGAATAAAAGGTTTTGACGCTTCCTCGGAACTACTTCCAGGATGCGATGTATAGAGCCTATAAAACCCATATCAACCATCTTATCCGCTTCATCCATTACCATCACCTCAAGCGAACGGGTGTTAATATCTCCCGCAAGGTAAAGATCTAAAAAACGGCCCGGGGTAGATACCAAAATATCAACCCCTAAAGCCAACTTGGCCTTTTGAGTTTTCGGACCTAAACCTCCGTAAAGTACAATCGTTCTTAGATCGGTATACTTCGAGAGCACTTTAATGTGCTCTTCGATTTGCATGGCAAGCTCGCGGGTTGGTGCAAGAATTAAGGCTCTTGGGTCATTACCTTGCGCGTATTTCAACTTCATCAGTATGGGCAATGCAAAGGCGGCAGTTTTGCCCGTTCCTGTCTGAGCAATTCCCATTAAATCTTGTCCGGATAAAATTGGTGCAATTGCCTTTTGCTGAATTGGTGTTGGCTCGGTAAAGCCGGCATCAGCAATTGCATTTAAAATTTGGGGATTTAACTTAAAGTCATCAAACGATTGCCGCATGCCGCAAAGATAGCTTAAATAACGATTTGAGATTTAGCAATACAATTTAAGTGCTAATTTAGCGGTGGAAAATATTTAGTCACAGCTTACAATCTCCCGCTATCATGACGTCTATACTTATAAAATCAGCTACAATTATTAACGAAGGCAAGCAATTTGTTGCCGACGTGTTTGTTAAAAATGGATTAATTGAACGAATCGACAGCTCGATCAACGTTCAGGCTGATAAAGAAATTGATGCTGAAGGGAAGTTTTTATTGCCCGGATGTATTGATGATCAGGTTCATTTCCGTGAACCGGGATTAACTCATAAAGCGGAGATTTATACCGAAAGCAGAGCGGCTGTAGCCGGAGGGATCACCTCCTTTATGGAGATGCCGAATACGGTACCCAATACCACTACTCAAGAACTGCTTGCCGATAAATATCAGATTGGATCTCAAAAATCGCTGGCTAATTATTCCTTTTTCATGGGAGCTACCAACGATAATCTGGAAGAAGTTTTGAAGACAAATCCGAAGGATGTTTGCGGGATAAAGATCTTCATGGGTTCATCTACCGGGAATATGCTGGTAGACAACGAAAAAACGCTGGAAGCAATTTTTAGCTCCACTCCAATGCTTATTGCTACGCATTGTGAGGATGAAGAAACAATTAAACGGAATTTCGAAATTTTCAAGGCGAGATACGGTGATGAAATTACTCCTGAAATGCATCCTTTGATCCGCAACACCGCAGCTTGTTATAAATCTTCCTCATTTGCGGTAGAACTTGCCAAAAAGCATAACTCAAGGCTCCATATACTACATATTTCCACACAAGAGGAAACGCATTTATTTCAAAACGATATCCCACTAAAAGACAAAAAAATTACTGCCGAAGCCTGCATCCATCACCTTTGGTTTTCGGATAAAAACTACCGTGATAAGGGGAACTGGATTAAATGGAATCCGGCAATTAAAACAGAAGCCGATCGAAAAGCAATTTTCAAAGCCGTGCTTGATGGAAGGATTGACGTGATTGCAACCGACCATGCCCCACACACCATTGAGGAGAAAAGTCAACCCTATTTGCAGGCACCTTCCGGCGGACCATTAGTGCAACATGCCTTAATTGCTATGCTTGAATTTTACCATCAGGGAAAGATCTCCCTTGAAAAGGTGGCCGAGAAGATGGCTCACAACCCGGCAATTTGTTTCAAGATAGAAAAGCGCGGATTTATTCGTGAAGGTTATTGGGCGGATTTAGTGCTGGTTGATTTGAAAAAGCCTTTTGGTGTTGCAAAAGACAATATTTTATCGAAATGTGGATGGAGTCCTTTTGAAGGAACGCAATTCAAATCGAGTATAACGCATACTATTGTTTCGGGGAATCTGGCTTATATTGAGGGGACTTTCAACGAATCAATAAAGGGCAAAAGATTGCAATTTGGGTAGGGATAATGTAAGGGTAATTCATGAATTGCCCCAACAAACGCCCCATCTAAAGCCTGACGTAATAAATCTATGAACCGAAGATCTATCAGACTACCTTTATATGATTATTCTTCTCCCGGAGAATATTTCATAACCATTTGCGTAAAGCACAGGCTTCCTGTATTAGGTACTGTTATAGAACAAGAAATACATTTATCACCGGCAGAATTGATTGTATCCAAATGGATAGATCACCTGAAAGATAAGTATCCTTTTATGATTGTGAATCACTTTATTATCATGCCTGACCATGTTCATCTGATCATCGAAATTGTTAAAGAAGTAAAGCCGGAAGAAGAGTTCGATGAAAATGCTGGAGAGGTGTATCGGATTAAAAGAAGAAAGATGCTACTCTCGAAGGCAATTGGATATTTAAAAATGAACTCCGCGAAAGAAATCAATGCATTAAATAACACTTCAAAAGCCTCGTTTTGGCAGGCTAACTTTTATGAAAGAATTATAAGGGATAAGAAGGAGTACGATAACATTGTGGAGTATATCAAA
>JANMZB010000822.1:0-1233 GCA_031382725.1 Sphingobacteriaceae bacterium
TACCCATTACGCCCCTTAGCCTAGGACTCGGCCGACCGCATGTCCTAGCTACCCTGAAGCTTTTTCTTTTGTTTTTGTTTTATTGTATTATACAGTACCTGGTAGGTGATATTGGAACATTTATGTTGTGGGGTATTTGTAATGAATTATGTGCTGTGAATGTGAATTGTGTATATTGTGCAGTGCATAATACATAATGCATAGTATGTAGTGTATTCTGTGTACTGTGCAGTGTGTTGAGTGTCTGCGCAAATTATGGGGAGATGTGTCTATGTCCTGGATGGACATGGAATGCAGGTATGTGGAATTTTGAAAGGGTCTTTGGTGGGGGTCTCGCATTGCGTGTAAGAAGGATGTCGTAGGTTGTCATGTGCATTGGAGGGGTCTCGCATTTCGTGCATTGTGCTTACTCCGTAATAGGAGGGTTTTCCTGTGCATGTTCTACCAGCCGTCCTGTAGTCTCATAGCAGAGGGTCTCCTTAGCCGTTCACGGTAGGATTGTCAGGTAGTTGTTGTTCCCAAGGGAAGTCTTTTGGTCTCTTTCCGTACTAGTTGTACATGTCAGCCGTAGCCGAGGGACAGGGGTATTTGAAGGGGTCTCATCCTACCATAGGAAGTTATGACGACTAATATACATGATACAGATAATGACTCAGAAATACACAGAAAAATATGGAGTGGATGGGATTCGAACCCACGACCTTCGACGAAACGTGTCAATGCTCTAACCACTGAGCTACACCCGTTCCTGTATATTTCTGTACTGTATCTGTATATATAGTCTATGCTGGTAGATTTATGCGTATGTAAGCAGTAACCACGATTTGTACTTGACACTCCCCTTACTGCGGCACATACACTGAATGAACCCTTATTTGTAAGCTGATTTGGAGTACAGTACGGAAACTGCTTATGAAGTTGGCTGACCACAGACGGACAGACCAATGTTCTTTGCATGACTCAGCGGTAGTGACTACAAGACTGTTAATCTGATAAGTCGAAATGACTTTTGGATGGATTCGATGGAATGATGATGACAATGGGATTTGTAACTTACAAAACACAGGAAAAGTTATAGGGTGATCAAATCCTATGTCAAACCAGGTATGAAAGCTACAGCAGTAAATAATACTATGGGTTTTGTATTTTCTGGTTTTAATATTGTGTGAGATGAAATTAATGAATAAAAGTGATTTCTCAATTATGAGATTTCTTCGATTTGACAATTTGCCA
>JANMZB010000839.1:0-6647 GCA_031382725.1 Sphingobacteriaceae bacterium
CCGTATTGCGTACTTTCATATTTCATTTTATAATCTTCAATCTCGGATTCGGGAACAAATTCAGTATAAGGGTCGAGGCTGTTCAACATGGCGTCGATGCCGGTCTCCATCAGTTGAGATGAATTTACTTCATCTACGTAACTAATGTTAAGCTCTTTATATAGTGCCGAAAAGATGTCTAAGTTTTTGGAGGCCTGGAATAAATCCTCACGAAATGAGTATGACAACACTCCGGTAAAGATTAGTAATGGAAGTAGAAGTTTTACCGGTTTAAGTTTAGGCATGGGCAGTTCAGTAATATAATATAACGCAATCTTTTTAAAAAAGATACAATAACTAAAATACTGATTTTTATTGAATTCAGCTGAAGCCTATCGAGGTTTTCTGAAAGAAACGATTAGAAGGCCGACTTATTAAACAAAGTCATAGTCCGTTTGAACTCCCTCTCCTCTTGAGAGGGCCGGGGTGAGGCTCCCTTTACAACGTATTATTATCAATATTTACCAGCCCCTTTTTCAACGTAAAAACTACGTATTCTCTGTTCCGCTTTAAACGGATCATTAATCTTTCAATTAATGCTTCCTCCTCGCCTGGCTGATAAGCCAGATCCTCTTCACTCAGCTCACGATATTTACGATTTACCTTTAGTTTAAGTTTATCCCAATTTTCTTTACTGATACTTAGTTCTTCCATAATATTTCGGTGTTACAAAAGTATAAATATATACGTCTACTTTAAACCGGATAATCAAGCGGTAAATAAATTAAAAAAGCTTTGGGCGTGTCCGCCGAAGAGGCGGCCGGGCTTTTCACTGCAATCCCTCACGTTGCCTGCCATTTCATCAAGCACCAAGAAGTTTTAGTTCCCAAACTACGTTTTAGCAAGCTTTGTAATTTCAATTAATGTGAATATCTTACATCTCTACAGAGATCTATGAACGAGAACATCACTGCACCAAACACCAGATTACTTTCACTTGATGTTTTTAGAGGATTAACGGTTGCCGCAATGATACTAGTTAACAATCCCGGCGACTGGGGGAATATTTATGCGCCTCTAAAACATGCCGAATGGCATGGCTGTACCCCAACCGATTTGATCTTTCCATTTTTTTTATTCATTGTTGGAGTATCAATTGCTTTTTCTCTGGGCACCAAAAAAAAGAAAGGAGTCCCAGACAAAGCCATTATCATTTCGATAATTAAACGCTCGGCTATTTTGTTTTTGCTTGGGATTATTTTGGCCTTAATACCCGATATATTTGTTGATCCTCTTAAAGCTTTAAGCACGCTTAGAATTCCGGGAGTACTACAACGAATAGCCCTTGTTTTTTTAGTTTGTGCTATTCTCTTCTATAAAACCGGGATTAAAACTCAGGTAATTTTATTTGCATTTATTCTAATAATTTATTGGGTGCTCCTAGCCCTTGTTCCTGTCCCCGATGGTATTGCACCCAATCTGGAAAAAGAAATTAACCTTGGAGCATGGCTCGACCGCACTCTATTAACTGAATCCCATTTATGGAAACTTTCCAAAACCTGGGATCCGGAAGGAATATTAAGCACATTACCCGCTATCGCTAGTGGAATCTCGGGGGTGCTTACAGGTGTATGGCTTCGACGAAAAGATCTTAGAACCAATAGAAAGGTGTATTTTATGCTTATTGCAGGTTTTATCTCCAGCATATCAGCTTTAGTATGGGATAGTTACTTCCCCATGAACAAAGCTTTATGGACAAGTTCGTATGTTCTTTTTACCAGTGGATTAGCACTTATAGTGCTGGCCTTGCTCTACTGGATAATAGACATTCGGCATGTTAAGGGTTTTACAAAGCCATTTTTAGTTTATGGAGTTAATGCCATAACAGTATTCTTTTTGTCGTCCATTATGGCTAAACTCTTTAATTTTATAAAAGTGGTAGATGCAACTGGCGCCGAAGTAAGTTTAAAAACATGGCTTTTTAAATCATTTTTTGTACCGAACTTTTCGCCACTAAATGCATCACTGGCTTGGGCATTATCTTTTGTTCTCTTCTGGGTTATAATTTTATGGTGGATGTACAACCGAAAAATTTTCATTAAGGTGTAGCTATAATAGGCTAAGTTGGTTCTGAGCTTTATGATTTTCTAGCGCATCTTTTTATAATAAAACTGTAATAACGACAAATGCATTAATGTTCCAAGAAAACAGCCTTTTATTGAATTAGATGTAATTGCACGTGTAAATGTATGTGTTGTGGGCTCCATGTAAAAACTGATGCTGAGCGCAATTGTAGCAACTACTAAAAATGTGCTTGTAATAATTTGGAGCTTATTGATACGGTAATCTTCTCGAAGTGTATAATTCACAAGCAGGTTTATTAGTCCGCTAAATAAAATATAAATATGATTTGCACGAAACATCATCCTGGTTAAGGTATCATTGCTGTTAACAGAGAATAGATCTAAACGCATTTCTAGCCCTGTTATCGCAAAATGGATAAGAACTATAATGCCGAGATAAAAATGGATGTTCTTTTGTAAAAGCATTGAGTATTGAATCGAGACATCAATCATAAAATTGATCGTAAAAATAAAAACTATTATTTACTGTAGATTACACCTCTCAAAATTTCAATAACCATTATTAAAGATTCACCCATTCTCATAACTTGCTAATTGAAAAATGCAGAATACTTAACAATCTGGAAAAAATATTTAAACTGGTAAGTAATGAAACATAATAAAACTTTTAACCTCTAATATCTTATGAAAAGAACGCTCATTTTATTTCTAGCCGGCCTCACGTTTGGCTGTAGTGAATACCGTCAGGTTCAAACCCCTGCAAATAACCCGGTAACTACAACAGCGAAAGCTGAAGAACTCCCCTTGGATACGGCTATTAAAACCGGCAAACTCGCTAACGGCTTTACTTATTACATCCGTAGAAATACCGAACCTAAGAACAGGGCTCAATTATATTTGGCGGTTAAGGTTGGTTCTATCTTAGAAAATGACGATCAGCGCGGCCTTGCTCATTTTATGGAACACATGGGTTTCAATGGAACTAAAAATTTCCCTAAAAATGAACTGGTAAATTATCTTCAAAAATCGGGTATCCGGTTTGGGGCAGATTTAAACGCTTATACAAGTTTCGATCAAACCGTTTATCAATTACCCATTCCTACAGACGACTTTGAACTTTTTAAAAATGGAATGCAGATTATGCGCGACTGGGCACAAGATGCCAGCTTAGACTCGGCTGAAATTGAAAAAGAACGTGGCGTAGTGCTAGAAGAAAAACGCTTAGGAAAAGGTGCAGGGGAACGGATGCAAAACAAATACCTTCCCATGATATTCAATAATTCGCGTTACTCAAGCCGCTTACCTATCGGGACAGAAGAAGTTCTAAGCGGATTTAAACATGAGACGCTGAAGCAATTTTATAAAGACTGGTATCGCCCGGATCTGCAAGCACTAATTGTAGTGGGAGATATCAATGTTGCACAAGTGGAGGCGATGATTAAAGACAAGTTCTCTGATCTTAAAAAACCTGAAACTGCCCGGCAACGTACCGAATATAAAATTCCTCTGCTGAATAAGAATCAATACATAGCGGTTACAGACAAAGAGTTTCCATACACGGTTGCTCAAATTTTTATCAAACACCCGGAATCTCAGTTAAAAAATACTTCCGACATGAGGGATGCCACCGTTCGTTCTTTATATAATCAAATGATAGGTGCTCGTTTTTCGGAGTTAATGAAGCAGGCAAATCCCCCTTTTCTACAAGGTGGAAGCAATATCGGCGATTTCCTTGCCGGATTAAATGTAGCATCAACACAAGTTGTAGCAAAGCCGGGAGAGCTGGAAGCTGGTTTAAAAGCGGCACTATCGGAAACCGAACGTGTGAAATTATTTGGATTTACTCAGACTGAATTAGATAGGGCAAAGCAATCGTACCTAACTTCTATGGAAGCTGCGTTTAAAGAAAAAGATAAAACGTCTTCAGATAATTATGTACGGGAATATGTCCGTCTGTTTTTAGATGAAGAAGCGAGCCCTGGAATTGAATATGAATATAACTTCGCGAAAGAAGTAACTCCCGGCATTATCTTGGACGAGGTAAATGCTTTGGCCAAGAAATACCTGGTGGATGCTAATCGGGATGTGTTGATTATGGCTCCTGAAAAGGATGCAGCTTTGCTCCCATCAGAGGGTACCGTAAACCAATGGATCGCCGAAGCGAAAAATAACAAACTAACGGCCTATGTAGACCAGGTTTCTGATAAGCCCTTAATGCAGACAAAGCCAGTTACGGGGAAGGTTGTTAGCGAAAATAAAATTGAAGCAATTGGCGTAACCGAATTGAAATTAAGTAACGGAGTTAAAGTAATTCTGAAACCTACCGATTTTAAAAACGACGAAATAACTTTCAATGCGTTTAGTAAA
Organism: Sphingobacteriaceae bacterium; assembly: GCA_031382725.1. Classification (GTDB taxonomy): domain Bacteria; phylum Bacteroidota; class Bacteroidia; order Sphingobacteriales; family Sphingobacteriaceae; genus Paradesertivirga. Next base: position 4,431 of record JANMZB010000839.1, read on the forward strand.
GGCGGTACATCATTATACCCGGATGCAGACTACCAATCAGCTTCTTACGCTTCAACTGTGGTAACCCGTGGTGGAGTTGGAGAATTCAATTCTATTCAGTTGCCTAAACTTTTAACCGGAAAAAGGGTTTCCGTCTCTCCGTATATTTCTGAAACTACCGAGGGAATAAACGCCTCTGCTGCACCAAAAGATCTGGAAACCGCACTTCAACTAACACACCTCTATTTTACAGCACCAAGAAAAGATGCAGAAATGTTTCAGTCTTTAATTGCACAGCAAAAAGGAGTTTTAGCAAACAGAAGCAGCGATCCTAACAGCGTTTTTTCTGATACCGTTTCTGCGGTTTTAGGAAATTATAATGTAAGAAGAACAGGACCTAGTTTAGCAAAGCTGGAGCAGGTAAATCTTGACAAAGCCTACAACATCTATCGCGAACGTTTCGCTAACGCTGGCGATTTTACATTCACTTTCGTGGGAAGTTTCAAAATAGACGAGATTAAACCGTTACTTGAGCAGTATCTGGGTTCTTTGCCTACAAAAACACAAACAGAGAACTTTAAAGATCTGGGCATTGTTCCGCCTGCGGGTAAAATCACCAAGTCCGTTTATAAGGGTCAGGAGCCAAAAGCTACGGTAAGAATGGTTTTTTCAGGCGACTATAATTATAACGATGAAAATAACAACCAGCTTGCTGCTTTGGGCGAAGTGCTTCAAATCAAACTCATTGAGCGCTTGCGCGAAGAAGAAAGTGGTGTTTACAGTCCGGGCGCCCGCATGAGTTATTCAAAATATCCGAGAAATCGATATTCATTTACCGTAATGTTTGGATGTGCGCCTGAGAACGTAGATAAACTGGTAAATGCCGCTTTACTTGAAATTAGCAAAGTGAAAACTGGTGGTGCTCAGGCTGCTGATGTTGAAAAGTTTTTGGCAGAGGAAAGACGCAGTACAGAAGTTCAACTAAAGCAAAACGGTTTTTGGCTTGGCTATTTATCCGGGCAATATCAAAACGACGAATCTCCAACACAGGTGCTAAGTTATCTGGAGTCGTTAAAAAAGATAAATCCGGCCACGTTAAAGGCAACTGCCAATAAATATTTAACAGGTAAAAATTTTATAAAACTGGTCTTACTACCGGAAAAGAAATAAGCTTAAAATATGAAAAGCCGGTTATTAGCCGGCTTTCGTGTTTATATTATGCTGTTACTTAGAATGGTAAATCATCATCTTCGGCCGAAGAACTAAGATTAGCCGGTGCAGCAGTTGCATATTCTGGTGTTGATGCTGACGCTTCAGCAGTTCCGCTAATCACATTTACGCGCCATACAACCAATGTATTGAAATAAGATGTTTTACCTGCTTTATCTGTCCACGGGCGTCCGCGTAGATTAAAAAATACTTCAACCTGATCGCCAACCTTAAGGGGATCGAATAAATTTACTTTATCCTGTAAAGCTTCAAATTTGATATACTCCGGGTACTGTGGGTTCTCGGCAAATTCAATTATTAGTTCACGCTTTTTGAAGGTTTCCGAAACGTTTGTAACCGGTAACACTTCATGTATTTTTCCTTTAATATCCATATTATATTTATTTACTTATAAAATTGTTTTTCAGGTGGGTTTAAGCACCTTAGGCTGCAAATGAATCAGATTCAAATCTGCCAAAATTTATTGATTAACTTCGCACAATATTATGCAAGTTTTCAACACTAAAAGCCGTATTATCGTAACGTGTAATAAGCGCTTATCCCCTTACTTAGCGGTAGAAATAGAAGAATTAGGTTTTAAAATAGTCCGCAGCTTTAGCACCGGTATAGAACTGGAAGGAACAGTGAATGATTGTATTGCACTGAATCTGAATTTACGCTGCGCCAGTCAGGTATTGTATTCTTTGGCGAGTTTTGAAGCTCCTACCCCCACGCATCTTTATAATGAATTAGTGCAAATTGCCTGGGAAGAATATATCGATATTTCAGGGTATTTTTCGGTTACATCTGTAGTGAATAACGAGCATATTACTACACCTCTTTTTGCCAATGTTAAGGTTAAGGATGCGATTGTTGATCGGATAAAAGACAAGAAAGGCCTGCGTCCAAATTCCGGACCCGAATACAATAAAACGGTTGTTAATTTATACTGGCAGGAGGATAAAGCAGAGATATTTCTAGATACTTCCGGCGAAACGCTTTCCAAACACGGATATCGTAAAATCCCCG
>JANMZB010000840.1:0-1539 GCA_031382725.1 Sphingobacteriaceae bacterium
GTGGTCGCCGACGAGCTTCATCCATAAGTCGGGGTCGGCTTTGGAAGGGAGGTAGCCCATGGCACGAAGTTTGGTGGAGAGGTGTTCATGGAACCGGGCACTGCTGCTTCGGAGGCCATACAATCCGCCTTGGATAATGAGTGGCATGTGGCTGTGGTCACCAAATTCCTTGCCGGCAAGGACATAGACTTTTTCGCGGGTTTTGCCGTATAGAAAAGCGTTGCCGATATCCGCAGCACAGACTTGGAGGTGGTTCATGGCAGCAATCATGAAACCGAGTCGGACTGACATGAGGTCGACGACGCCTGAGTAAATATCTTCCTTTGGAGGTTCGGCATGGTTGCCGCCGGCAACAAGCCGCGCTTTCTTGCGTAAGTCGAATTTGACATCGAACACGAGGTGGTAGGGGATACGCTGGTACCCGGATAACCGTTCGCCATGGTGGAGGGGACGGAAAGTATGGTACTCGCGTAATTGATTGAGTTCTTTATCGATGGCACATTGCCAGCTATCGTCGTAAGGAAGGCCTTTTTCTTTGTCGAGGAGGAGAGCATGGGTAACGCTACGGGGCACCTCTTCACCGAATTTATATTTGGGTGCTTTGGGATCAGTGTTGGCTTTGTAGACGTGGGCGAGGCGGGCATGGGAGGCGGTTTGGTCAGCGATCCATGTGAAGTCCTGGAGATGGTGCAGATTATGCTGGTGGACGTATGTCATGATAAGATCAGGGGCCTGTAGACGGAGGGCGAAGCCGTCGATCCAAGTGCCGTGTGTATCATTCCATTCCCAGGCGACGTAGAACAGGAGTGGGTGTTGGGCGGAAGTTTCCTGGTGGGAAATAATCCGAGCTGGGGTCCAGAGGGTAAGGTCGTGGTCATCGGCGTCCGCAAAGGAATCCATTTCTTGGACATAGTCGAGTTGGTCGAGCTGGCGGCGGGATAGGGGAGGGGTATGTGGGGTTTCGGTTAACACCGGGGCATCGGGGATCTCCGGTTTTGTGAATGCGCATACCGGGGTGTTGGTGACGAAAAATAACGATGTGCCGACGGCGTTAGCGAGGGACTCGCTGAGTTTGTCACGAGCGGTGTTGCGGCGTGAACGACGGATCTCAGGGGCCAGGAGGTTTGCGGATGGGCGGAGATGGCGGGAGCGGCGGTTCGTATGGATGGTTTCGAGGGGGTTAGCCGGGAAGGTATGGAGTGGCTGGGATTCTTCAATAATAGTCGGGGGGTTTACGGTATGGCGGGGTCCCCATGGGATATTGGCGGAAGAAGGATCCCAGGACGAGCGGCGCTGCGGTTCCGGGAAGGGATCGTTGTTTGGTGCGAGGATCGCGGTGGGTGACGATGGGTGGTGGGATCGTACGATGCGTACGACACTGGGTACGTGGTTGTCGGTAGGCGCGGGGTTCGTTTCTACGGGTACGTAGTTGTTGGTAGGCGCGAGGGTCGTTTCTACGGGTACGTAATTGTTTGTACGCTAGTGGGTACGATGGTCTATTATGTGGGAGATGTAATGAGCGTGTGTGGAATCAAAGGG
>JANMZB010000915.1:0-4255 GCA_031382725.1 Sphingobacteriaceae bacterium
TGGCAAAGTCCACAACGGCTTGTATGTTATTCAGTGTAGAACCATCATTAATTGCAATAAACTGATTGTTACGAAAAGTTCTCACCCAACCTTTAACAGTAACCTGCTGCCCAAATTCGCCGGTATTCAGTAAATCTTTAATCTTAGTTCTTGAGTTCATTATATTAAATTAAGTCAAAATATAGCTTGCGCTTATTTTATGATAAGGCGCAAATATATCAGAAAGAAAAATAATCCATGAAAATAAGGGACGAGAATTATCAGGCCGCTACCCGTTGCAAAATAATTTTGCAGGGAATTTCTGATGTGATAGTTACGTGATGGCTTTTGTGCAATGGGATTGCCAGATAATCGCCCGGAACTAAGTTGTGAATTTGATCTTCAATAGTAATTGTACAGGTTCCTTCAAGAACGAGAAAATTCTCATACTCATCATCATGCACTTCCTGCGGTGACATTTCCTTCACCCAGACGAGGGCAGTTGTAGCCTCAGGAGTGGAACTTAAGATTTTCGCGTAAACCTGATCAAAGTCTTCAGGAAGACCCATGTCAGGACGATTTATCCATGATTCATAATCAGCCGGAGTTGAATTTTCAGTTAATAATGGAACGGAACCTGGTTGTTCGCCATTCGCAATTCTATCCGAGTAATCGATTGTAGCTAATAAGAATGGTTTGATGATAGGATTAGGCTCGACTGAATGAGCCATGGCATATTTCTCTAAAGAGAGTTCAATTTCGAGAATTTCTTTTTTTATTGATGGGTCTTTCTCGGCAGCGAGTTCTACTTCGCGCGTTTCTTCCGGAGTAGTTTGCTGTAAAACATACAATTCCAATATGCCAGAACCGATAAATTCCTTGCTGTTTTCCATTTATACTAATCAAAAACCAGATTAATCATCAAAAAGTATCTTGATCAAAACTTTCCCCTTGTTCAAAGATAGCTTTTTAATAAAACATGCCAATTAAAAATTGGCATGTTTTATTACTTTGGGAGTATTAATTATTGCTTCTAGCAATAGAGTATTTATTCCTGGATAACCTTAATCATTGTTCCGGCCGAAACTCTATCCGTAAGTTTCATTCCATTTAAAATGGCTAGCTCTTCCAAACGGGTTGATGGCGTATTATAGCTTTTTAATGCCTGGTCTAACGTGGTAGCCTGTTTGATCGTCTTGATCCGAACTCGCTCCGGTTTTTTATTCAGTTTAGAAGCATCTGTTAAAGTCTTAAAGCTTTGCATGGTGTTACTAAAATACCTGCTGTAGTTATTAAAATCAGTAATGTTACTTACACCGAGCATCCAATACAGGTTATCACCTTGTTGTATCAAGTACGATAACGTTCTAAGCGTTCCTTGTTCTTGTCTTTGATCGGCAACCATAGCAATAGCTCTTAAGCCGTTTACAGTAGTTTCTTTGGATTCCACTACAGTCAGTTTGTTTTGTTGAAGCACTCCATTGGCCGCTTCTTCTAACGACTTGCCCGGTGCCATTGTTAGCATCATCATAGCCTTTCCATCTTTAGGTGCCATTTGAAATGTTTGTGGCGAATTTTGATGCGCCCAATTGGCAGGTATTTGAAACTGGAATTTCATTTGTGGATGATAAAAAGCACTGTTTTCTACGAAACCTTGTTTAGGATCTTCGCCATAAATGATACCATCAATTCGTTGTAAATAGGTGTTTCTGTTAACTTGAGCAGAGGTAAGATTCAACTTTTGTTTCCATTCTGTAGCCAACTTGTTCACAGTTACATTCCTGCTTCCTGGATTTGGGTGAGATGATAAAAAGTTAGGTAATTCCTCTCTTCCGGATTTTGCAGAGTTGCGTTCAAGTGTGGTAAAGAAATCTGCCATGTGGTGAGCATCATAATTTATCTTAGATGAATATTCTACACCCAGTTCATCAGCCTGACGCTCATCATCACGACCAAACTTTAAAAACAATAAGCCTAAGCCTTGTGAAGCCTGTTGTGCGAATTGTCCGAAAGTTGGTGATATAACCATTCCTGCAATTAATCCAACTTGTCCAAGCATCGCATTTCGCTGCTGAACCACCGAATGTCTGGCAGTTATATGTCCGATTTCGTGGCCCAAAACACCGGCAAATTGTGCTTCGTCGTTAAAGTTTGCCATAATGCCTCTTGTGAAATAAACATATCCTCCGGGAGTAGCAAAAGCATTTATCACATCAGAGTCCACTATTCTAAATTGATAATTCAAGTTTGGCCGGTGCGAAACCGCTGCCATGGCCTTTCCCTTTTGATTGATGAAATCCTGCAGGCCTTTATCTTCATACAGGCCGTACTGTGCTATAATTTGGGGATCAGCTTCCTGACCCATAGCAATTTCCTGAGCTTCAGACATCAATACAACTTGTTTTTTCCCGGTAACGGGATTTACCGCGCAAGAGTTAACTAAAATTAGCGATGCGCATAAGAAGGAAAATATTTTATATTTTTTCATACTATTCAAATGATTTAAAGGTGGTTTATTATCTTATAGTTAATTCAAGTGTTCAATATTCAGGCCAAAATCTTTTGTAGTGTCTAATCGGCATTATGACATAGTTTTAGGTGACGTTTAAAAATTTATGACTATTTATAGATACATAGGGTGATTAAGAGGCTAATTAATTATTTGATTCTGTACTTTTGATTCCTTTAAAAGCACATAGTTTAAAACAACTTATTGCTTTTTTACTGTAATAACTCTCTTTGATTTGAGTTTAAGGAAATTATGAATAAACGCACTCTTGTTCTCCCAATTTTTTCGATCTTGATATTGAGCGCATGCTCTTCTTTATATATGCCCAACGTTCCGAATACGCCTATGTTAAGTACCGCAGGCGAGTTGAATGCCAGCGGGCATATATCGCTTCGAGGAAATGTAAGCTTAAATTCGGCTTATGCTGTTTCTGATAATTTTGGTGTGATCTTAAATGGCGCCTTCATCAACCGCGATCAACGAAAAAAAGATTTTAGCCAGACTATGCTCGAAATGGGCGGGGGCTACTTCACTACCTTTGGCCCTGATAATAATCGAATCTTCGAAATTTACGGTGGTGTAGGCCGGGGCAAAAGTGAAAGGATCTATAATAAAGAATCATCAAACGGTAGTCCGCTGCTAGAACGACAGGAGATGGTGTTTTCTAAGGGTTTTATACAGGTAAACTATAGTTCAAAAAAGCAAAATGATCTGCGTTTGTTTGGTAAAAAATTTCCTTTAAATTATGGAACCGCTATCCGCGGAAGCTACCTGAATATGAAAAAATTCCAGATTGATAATGCGACACAGCCATTTGAAGACAATATTTTTATTGAACCGGTATTCTTCACCAGAATGCAGTTAAGTGATGCTTTCCAATTACAATACACTACCGGGAGCAACTTTGGATTAAAGAACCGAGATTATCTTACAGCAGCGAATTCAGTATTTAGCCTGGGTTTTGTACTTAACGTTGGAAGTTTAAAAAAATAAAACTGCAACTAATCAGTGGTTTCGTAAACCGATACACTTCCGTTAATATTCATGACTTCAGATACCCTGAAAGCTTCATCGGTGTTTTGTACTTTAATACAAACCACAATACCGCCGCCATTTACATTAGGGTCTACACCGGCAGAATGATCTGCTTGCAAGCTAGACGATAATTCGATTAAATCCTGCTTAAAACCTTCCTTAATCAAATCGCTGACAGAATTTTCGGCCTCCAGACTATCATCAAAAACCCCACAAATCGTTTTAATATATTCGGCTTCATTTTTTTTGCGGCCGAAAAGCTTTCCTAAATCGAAGTGTAGATGGCTGTAAAAATCTTCCTCTTCCGTCAATACATCGTTTCCTGTTAAGCCGGAACCTTCTGCAAGTAAATCCTCCCCGGCATAAGCAAGTCGAACGATGTTTTCAACTCCCGGATTTACGGCGCCTCGTTCGTAATCAGGTAAAGCATTCAACAGATCTTTATTTAGTGCTGGTATTACAAGATACTCTTCTGATTCATGCAATTCTGCAGTTCCTATTGGTGCTAGAATTTGTCTTATTTCCCCATCATCACCTGATGTTTCAATAACAAGGTAGCGAAGCTTTTTAGATTGAATGTCGTAAAGCAGTTCAACAACTTTTCCTACTTCATTTTCATGTCCGTCTAGAACATCGAAATTTCTCAGATCGTATTCTGCATCAATATGCAATATATCGTCACTGCCAAGTTCTTCAAGGCGGGTGTGTTTGTAAGCAATGTCGGTCATCTGT
>JANMZB010000957.1:0-1064 GCA_031382725.1 Sphingobacteriaceae bacterium
CATCCAGGAGGTGCGTCGATGCAGATGGAGTGAAGATGGTTGCCAATTGGTGGAGTGCTTCTCGCTGAGCAGATGTGAGACTTGGTAAGGGGGAAGCTGGGGTAGGATGGCGGAGGGCGTCAATGATGTCCTGGGCTGCGAGTAAAATAGCATCAGCAGACGACAGAGCTGGCATGGTCACTTGCGTGGGGAACCAAGCCAGGGTGTCGGTGATGCGTTCAGCGGTGGTTTTCCACATCCACACTCGGTAGCAACGGTAGTGGCGCATGGCTGGGCCAATGTACCAGCCTTCTGCTGCATGTGGGGCCCATGAACCTCTTTGGGATGGCTTGTCATGAACCAAGACCCGTGTGCCGGGTGGAGCAAGAGGGGTGCGATTAAAATCGAATACGCCATGAATTTGGGCGTGGGCGGACAGCTGGGGATTGATCCGGGAGCCTCGCAATAGGTTGATGGTGAGGAGGGCCTGGGGTAACAGGCGGTCCCACAGATGCAATGGAAAGTGGGGATCGGTGCTGCACAAACCAGCGATGAAGTGGTTCTTAAAGGTGCGGATGGCTCGTTCTGCTGCATTGCGCCGATGGACGTGGGGCGGCGTGAGTTGAAAATCGATATGTTGGGAGTCCATGAAGGCCTGGAGGGCATTAGAGGCTTCATTGTCAAGGCGTTGGAGGGAGGGTCGGAGCCCACGCTGTTGTAAGATGGCAATGGAGCGCTTATAGGCCTCGAGAATATCAGGAGCTGACCGCCGGCGCAGTGGTTCAGCGTGGATGTAACTGCTGTCATAATCATAGAGAATGAGGATGTACTCATGGCCGGAGCTGGATGGAACCAGGAAGCGTCCTGTCTGATCAGTGCTGATGTGCCCAGTTAGGGGTTGACAGTCGGCAAAAAGAAAATGGGTGCGCCGGAGAGGATCCGGATCGAGGGATGGCTGGGTAGCTTGATCGATGGACGGCTGGGTATGACTGGAGGGAGGTGGTGGCCCGGGCTGAGAGCTGGGCTGGGTTTGGTAGATTGCAGGGAGGCCCGCTGTTGGTCTAAGTGTCCTTTATGCATGGCGA
>JANMZB010000027.1:0-3501 GCA_031382725.1 Sphingobacteriaceae bacterium
CGCCGGTAGCGGCATTAAACAGAACCTTTGCGGTAATGAAAGTTCATGGAGCCGAGAAGGCAATTGCAGAGGCAGAATCTTTGGGATTAGATGGCAATTACCTGTATCATTCAATTTTAGGCGAATTGTATTCGATAACGGACCAGGAAAGAGCTATTGTTAACTGGAAGAAGGCCTTATTGTTATGTAAATCAGAAGGAGAGAAGAAGGTTTTACAGCGCAAAATCGGGCAGAGGTAGGGATTGGTGTTATTTAATTATGTCGGTATGTAAATTCCCCTGAATCGTCCTCGTTTGTAACGATGATGCAGCGAGGTCTGCGAATCCTTCGCTTTTTCCTGCCGCTTTCTATATTTGAGCACTACCTTTGGGAAACCAGTCAAGACAACGTTATTGATTTTTCATGAGTGGTTTTGCTGCCAGCAGCGCAAATAAGGACAAGATTGCTGCTCCGGCCAGATAGTAACCTACAAAAGCCAGGCTATATTTAGTTGCAAGCGTGGTTGCAAGATAGGGGGTAAGTGATGCACCGAAGATGCCCGCTAATGTAAATGCCAGAGACGCGCCGGTATATCGCACAGAAGCCGGAAAAATTTCTGCGAGTGCTGTACCTATGGGTCCGTAAGTTAATCCCATCAAAAACATGCCCAGGGATAGAAATCCGGTGGTTAAAACAATGCTTCCTGAGGCGAACAGGGATTCGAAAACCAGTCCGAAACCAGCAATGGCAATACTAGCAATTACCAACATTTTATTACGTCCGTATCGGTCTGCTGCAAGTGCTGATAAAGGAATACCCGCAGCAAAGAAAAGCATTGATATCATCTGCATTACAAGGAATGTAGATTTGGAATAATGTAAGGCGGTTGTTCCCCAGCTTAGTGTAAACACAGTCATTAAATAAAACAAAAGAAATGTGGTGATAGTAGCAAGCGTGCCAAGCGTAATAGATTTTGTATTCTTTAGGAGTACGTCGGCCACCGGCATTTTAACACGACTATCGGAATCGAGAACCTTTATAAACTCGGGTGTTTCCGTAATACGCAATCGCACGTAAAGTCCCACCCATACCAATACAGCACTGGCAATGAAGGGAATCCTCCATCCATAGCTTAAAAAGTCGGCATCATTCATAAACTTGCTTAGCAGAAAGAAAATGCCTGTGGACAGAAGAAAGCCGATCGGAGCGCCAAGTTGCGGAAACATGCCGTACCAGGCTTTTTTATTCTCGGGCGCGTTTTCAGTGGCCAATAATACGGCGCCGCCCCATTCGCCCCCCAGACCAAGACCTTGTCCGAATCTAAATACCGCCAGAAGAATAGGTGCTGCGATTCCGATAGTATTATATCCGGGAAGAAGCCCGATGGCAACGGTACAGGGCCCCATCGTCATTAATGCAGCTACTAACGTTGCTTTTCGACCCTTTCGATCTCCGAAATGGCCGAATATGGCTGCCCCGAGTGGACGTGCAAAAAAAGCCAGGGCAAAAGTGGCCAGTGATTCTAGTGTTGAAGAAGTGGGATCAGCAGAAGGAAAAAACAGCGTCGGGAATACCAGTACTGCTGCGGTTGCATAGATGTAAAAATCAAAAAACTCAATCGTGGTGCCGATCAGGCTTGCCATAAGTATTCGACCTGGAGGATTATTGGGGGATGCTTGCTGATTCATGGCTTCAAACTTATGATAAATATACTGTTCCTTTAACACGCTCTTTCTTCCCCGCAGAGTCTCCTTTTTCAGGGACTCTGCGGTAGACAAATCTTTCTTGTACCTTTAATCCACTATGCCTGTCAGAAGAACAATCCACGAATCTCAAGGAATCTACTTCATTACATTCACCTGCGCACGTTGGCTAAAGCTCTTCCATCTAAGTAACAGCTATGATCTCGTTTACAATTGGTTTAATTACCTAACTAACCAAGGTCATTATATCATCGGCTATACCATAATGCCAGACCATGTACATGCACTCATCGCCTTCAGAAATTCCGGCCAGAATATCAATACCATCATAGGAAATGGCAAACGCTTTATAGCATATGGCCTAGTTGAGCGATTGAAACAAGGCGGTTTCGCTGATGTACTTAGATCACTAAGCAACTGGGTGAATGCTACAGATCGCAATCGCAATAAAAAACACGAGGTATTTGAACCATCATTCGACTGGAAAGAGTGCAACGGTGAATATATGGTAGAGCAGAAGCTAAACTATATCCACGAGAATGCTAGCAGGGGTGAGGATAGATTAGTTGAACAGCCGGAAGATTACGAACATAGTTCAGCACGGTTTTATACCTCGGGTGAAAAAGGGGCAGTTTCTATTACAACCTACCTGGAATTGCAGGATATTGATTTGACGGAAATGGTAGCGCCGCAGAGTCCCTGAAGGAGGAGACACTGCGGGGAAGAAAAGCTAGCTCTATTAATCGCCCGTGTTATATTTTCTTTTTAATAACTTCATCGCATGAAAAGATTTTTCCTCCTGATTTTTCTTTTTTCTCTGTGCCAGGCTTTTGGCCAGGGTAGAATTCTGCTGAAAGACGATTTCAAAAAGAACAAAAATAAATGGGTACTAAGAAGGGATTCTGATTTTTTAGTAGAAATAAGAGGAGGGGCACTTCATCTTGAAAAATTTGAGAAGAACAAGATTAGAAATGGCTGTCTCTGGTATAGTAAAACTATTCCAAAGCTTAATACTTTAAAAAACTTTTCAATCATTCTTTTTGCCAGATTCGTTAGCGGGGGTGATCACTCCGAAGTGATTGATCTGCAATGGGGTAGTCGAAGTAAGTCGAAATCAGGCAATGTAACTGGAGGCCTTTATCAATTTTCCTTTTATCGGCAAGGTAAAGTTCATCTGGATTACTTCAATACTCAGTGGTCGTACTTAGTCAGTAAGTATATCGACCCTACGTTGGTGGAGGACTTTGACTTCACAAAAGTTAACAAATATGAGATCATTCAGAACAACGGCTTTGTCATCGTCAAGGTTAATGACCAGGAGATCTTAAAGCGGCTTACCAAACCAATCCCTGGAAATACTCTAGGTTTTCAACAATGTTTAAAATCGGCATGGGAAATAGATAAATTATTGTTCGTCAGGAAAAGTCCTCCCACTAGTGCAAGCGCGGCCTTTTTTCGTCCCTTCCTGACGCACGCGTGAGCTAGCAGAGGACTTGACCACCCATCGTTTGCTAATCAAAAGGATTTAAATATATTTGTCAGTCTATGAAAAATCTACATATTTATCACCTAATGTTTGCCTTTATCTTTATTGTTGCTTGCAAAAAGGATGATGTCCCGGCTGTCCCTGTAAAGGAAGTCTTTCGCGACAGTCTTTCATTCGACATCAATGGAAACGCATATACCTTTAATAGTATGTCTTTAGTCGGAGCGGGAAACCACCAGATAAATCTAAAGCCCTATGATTCAATATTAGTGGGGCGCAGGCTGGCAATGGGCTGGGGCGGTCGTTATTGGTATGGTGCTGTCGATTCTACAC
>JANMZB010000033.1:0-1363 GCA_031382725.1 Sphingobacteriaceae bacterium
TTTCGTTCTTTCGATTTCTATCAAACTTCCTCTCAGGTTTCCTGATTCGCTTGTAATCGGAAGATGTATCATCTTCAACTGCTGAAATGTTTCGGCTTTCATCTTGGGACGTGTCCGATATGAATGATCGCAGGTAGTTGACGCATGCGTCAAAGTTACTACGAAGGTCGATTTGAGCCCTGATAGTAGCGACAGGAACACTCATGGTTGCAACTTGTAGGGATCTTAACAAACGTCTAACCTTTGTTGCCTCGGACATGTCTGAGCCTGTCGCCTTTTCGAGTTCTAAATGACATTGTCGCTGTTTTGACACATGCGTTTCGAAATTGTAACGAGGCTTCTCTCCTCGGTATGCCATAGTTTCCAAACGATGCTCCGCGGCTGTTTCAATGGCTTCAAGCTCAGAGCTACCACGATAGTGAGCTTTGAACGCTTCCCACGCCCCGCGTCCATCGCGGGATACAGCAAACGGTTTGATCCACGTCTTCACGTTCTTATGCTCTCCCACAGCTTCATTGAGCAGCTCGAAGATTCGGGCGTTGTCTACGCGAAACTGGGGAGCATTATGGTCTGCTCTAGCTGTGATCTCGTCTCGGAGACTGGCGTGAACGGAGCCAACTGTACCAAAGGGAGGGTCATTATCTGCTGGCAGGATATCAACAACCGCACGGATTACATACGCCAGTGGGCGCGCGTTTTGACCATCATAAAGTGCCATTTGGTCAGGCCAGTCATCGATAAAGTCAAGGAGCTTCTTTGGCTTCGTGAGCTTGAGCACTGTACTTGGTTCTTGGTAGTCTTTTTCGGCTTCTTTGTACTGTGCATAACGTTGCACATTCTCCATGGTGAGATCATTAGCCACCAATGTCCTTGTGGTTCGACTGTAGTGTCGAGCCATGTAGCAGGCATATGATAGGTTCATCATGGCTAGGCCGGATACATACACGCCTGGATTGTACAATCGAGGTGGTGGACCCCCATCTGCCGGGACTCTCCCATCGATCAAGCCGCCTGGCTTCTTTAAGCCATCACCCAGGTTCTTCACCACCTTATCATCAAAGTACTGGAGGGTATCCAGTCCAAGTCCTTCCTTGTCTGGATCTGCTAAGATTGTCGCGGCATCGCGACTAAATCCTAAACGGATGAAAGCGGCGTTGAGAGCAAGAGCAACAGGATCGGCCATGATAACTTACTAGTTCAACTTCTTAAAGCAAAACTGGGTCTGATAAACTAAACAAACTACTACGTAAACAACAATCAACCGTGAATGTTAATCGTTATCTAAAAGTGTGTCTATTTATTTAAGATGGTACGATTTACCATGTACCGTCTTACTATCTTAAGATATTGATCAAGACGTATA
>JANMZB010000091.1:0-1361 GCA_031382725.1 Sphingobacteriaceae bacterium
AGATGTGATTGTGGTCCGCAGTTACACGCTGCTATGGAAATGGTAGAAAAAGAAGGCAGAGGCGTTATTGTGTACATGAATCAAGAGGGTAGGGGAATTGGATTGCTAAACAAATTGAGAGCCTACAAATTACAAGAGCAAGGATTATTAAAAAATATTTATGAAGCTAATGTTGGTTTAAAAGTAATTAAAAAACACAATTTATGGCTTGACGCTGGGATTTTCAAATCTCACATAGGTTTTGAAAGCGCCATAAGTAAAGACTGCTGGACGCTGACCAGAAGTCTGGTAGCTGAAAATTCTCCCTACTATGAAAGTGGTGCAAAATTGAGCTACATCAACAAATCAAATCAAATAACCCTTGTCGCATTGGTGTTAAATGGTTGGCAACGCATTAGTAGACTTAAGGACAATAACACACCAGCGTTTGGCACACAGGTGATGTATAAACCTAATAGCAACTTCCTTTTTAACTACAGCACCTATATCGGCAATGAAAATACCGACTCTCTTAAGAGGTGGAGGTTTTACAACAACATTTATTTTATTACAAAATTAACAAAGAAATTATCCCTGATTTCCGGCTTTGACTTAGGCATACAGCAACCTTTAAATGCCTCCACTGTACCCCATATTTGGTATAGCCCTACGGGAATTTTAAGATATCAATTCACAGAGAAATTCGCCACGGCTGCGAGAGCTGAACATTACTATGACCCAAATCAAATAATCATATCAACGAACGGCTATCGGGGTTTTAGCTGCAAGGGCTATTCTATAAATTTGGATTATGCCCCTTCCAAATTATTGGTATGGCGAATTGAGGGTAAATTATTTAGAAGTGTCGATAAAATTTTTATGCCCAACCAATCTAATGTAAATCAAAATTTTTCAATCGTCACCTCATTGGCATTTAGCATTTAATGTTTTTATAATTCAACACCAACGGCACGCCAAAAATATTTTCATTATCTGATAACTAACCTTTAAAAAAAAGGGAATTTCCGGCCATAAAATCACCAGCGAAAATGAGTTTTTCAAAGATGATACAATGGATAAGACCTAGGTGTTTTTAATTTTATTTACCTATTTTACTTCAAGAATTTTTAAGTAAATGAAAATCAAAATTATTGCTATTGGCAAAACCGACGAAGCCTATTTGTTGGATGGGATAGAGAAATATATGAAGCGATTGAAACATTATATTTCTGTCGACCTAGTGATACTGGCAGATGTAAAAGTGGGAAGCAAACCCAACCCTGATAAAATTAAAGAGGAAGAGGGCAAATTAATCATACAAAAAATAGATAACAATGATGTGGTAGTATTGCTGGATGAAGGTGGTAAGAGTTTTACTTCGG